>NZ_JBNNWE010000002.1:0-158998 GCF_050280905.1 Pseudomonas sp. NPDC086278 | reverse complement strand
GTTGCCCACTGCGCAGAACCTCCACTCGGCCTCCCGAGGGGGCGCCCAGATCAAAAGCTGAAGGCGAGCTAACGCTCGGCCTGATGAGTGGTGAAAAGCCAAGGCATACGCCGATCCATCCGAGAGCTGCCTACCAGCGAAGGCGTCCTCACAGTCACCCAATCTCTCGCAAACACCCACCCTCCCCCTGTGGGAGCGGGCTTGCTCGCGAAGCCGTTGATCTGGCTCTGGCTTTTGAACTTGATCTTGATCTTGATCTGCTGCCCCTTCCCCAAAGGCCGAACGCAGGTATTGCGCAGGGGGCACCGCGGCAAGGATGCCGCGGTAGCCGCCCCCGGCCATGGATGGCCGATGGCGGCGGGCCCCCGGAGCAATGCCGGAGTGAGGGCATGCCGAGCCTAGGCGAGGCACCGAATGGAGGGGCAAAAGCGCTTTGGTTACTTTCGCGCTTTTCGAAAGTGACTCGCTGTAAGAGCGAAACCGCCAGCAGCCACTACCGCAGAAACGGATATGCCCACTCTTAAAAAAGCCAGCCGCCACTACCGCAAAAACGGATATGCCCACCCTTCTAAAAAGCCAGCCACCACTACCGAAGAAACGGATATCCCCACCAACCTAAAAATCCCAATGGCCGAATTTCAGGGCTTTATGTCCTATTGAACCGCCCCAATTGCTTCTACGCTATCCGACGGTCAACGCAGGACTGCCGCCCCCTCTGGAAGCCCCATGAACAACCATCACCCCATGAACAAAGTCATCAATCACGAGCCACTGGTGTTCATCGTCGATGATGACGAACCGCTGCGCGAAGCACTTGGAAGCCTGTTGCGCTCCATCGGTCTGCAAGTCGCGCTGTTCAGCTCAGCAGCGGAATTCATGAAGTACGACCGCCCCGACACCCCAAGCTGCCTGGTCCTCGACGTGCGCCTGCAAGGCACCAGCGGGCTGGATTTCCAGAACGAGCTGCTGGCCGCCCACATCAACCTGCCCATTGTGTTCATGACCGGCCACGGCGACATCGCCATGACAGTGCGGGCAATGAAAGCCGGAGCGGTGGATTTCCTGGCCAAACCGTTTCGCGAACAGGATCTGATCGATGCCGTGTCCGCCGCCCACGCGCGCGACAAGGTGCGGCGCGAATCCGAGCGTGGCAACGATGAGTTGCGCAGCCGCTACGCGACGCTGACCCCAAGGGAGCAGACCGTCATGGCGCTGGCGGTGTCGGGCCTGATGAATAAACAGATCGCCGGGGAAATCGGCTTGAGCGAAATCACGGTCAAGATCCATCGCGGCCAGGCCATGCGCAAGATGTTCGCCCGCTCCTTCGCCGATCTGGTGCGTATGGCGCAAGCGCTCGGAGTGACCCCGGCGCAGTAACGTTCCTATACGCACGTATAGTATTTTGCGCGACTGGACGGCGTATCTTGCGGTGATGGCGAGTGCTCTTTATGAGTAGCCGATAGCCCTCAGGACCTTACATGTCTCGCACTTCTATCATTTCCGTGGTCGACGATGACGAGTCCGTGCGCATGGCACTGGACAGTTTGTTGCGTTCCAACGGCTATACCGTCCGGGTGTACGCCAACGCTGAAGCTTTCCTCTCATCCACCGGCCCGCACGACACTGCGTGCCTGATCTGCGACATACAAATGCCCGGCATGTCCGGCATTCAAATGTATGACGAGCTGTTCGCGAGCGGCATTCACATCCCGGTCATCTTCATCACTGGCTATCCGGGTGCGCCGCCCCAGGTCAGCGTGAACGCCCCGGTGCCGGTGGCGTACTTTCCGAAACCGTTCCCCTGCAACGAACTGCTTGCCTGCATCGAAGGCGTGCTTGAGCGCCAGGCCTGACCCTCTTTATTCCCGCCCGTTAATACCTTGGTATACCCCCGTCACACCTAGGCGTGGTTGAACTGACCCTAGGTAGAAGTGTTGCGCACCGCCCTCGCCGATAGCATCTCCTACAGCGAACCGAACCGGAGCAAGTCCTGCGGTCATGCATTGAAGGCACGCACTTCAATCCATCCGCAACACGGTCACGCGCAAACAACGCTCGATACTTTGTCTTCAGGAGTTCCCTCATGAAACAGCACATTCTGGTTATTGGCGCAGGGTTCGGTGGTGTATGGAGCGCCTTGAGCGCCGCCCGTCTGCTGGACAAGCATGACCGTAACGACGTGCAGATCACCGTCCTCGCTCCGCAAGCGGAACTGCGGATTCGCCCGCGTTTCTACGAGGCCGATGTCCACACCATGATGGCGCCGCTCGGCGACTTGTTCGACGCGGTCGGCGTGACATTCGTCAAAGGCACCGCCGACAACATCGACGTCGACAGCAAGCAGGTGACCTACAGCGACGTGTCTGGCACCACGGGCTCGCTCAGCTATGACCGCCTGGTCCTCGCCGCCGGCAGCCGGGTGATTCGCCCGGACCTTGAAGGCATCATCGAACACGCTTTTGATGTCGATCAGATCGAACAAGCCACGCGCCTCGAAGCCCACATCAAGGCACTGAAAGAGCAACCTGCCAGCGCGGCACGCAACACGGTGGTGGTCGCCGGCGGCGGCTTTACCGGGATCGAAACGGCTACCGAATTGCCGGCCCGCCTGCGTGCCGCGCTGGGCGATGACGCCCAGATCAGGGTGATCGTCGTGGATCGCGGGCCGCAAATTGCCGCGTCGATGGGCGACGGCATCCGTCCGTCCATCATTGAAGCGTCCGCACACCTGGGCATCGAATGGGTGCTGAACGCCTCGGTCGCTTCGGTCGATGCCGGCGGCGTGACCCTGGCCGACGGTCGGCGCATCGAGTCGAACACGGTGATCTGGACCGTTGGTTTTCGTGCCAGCCCGCTGACCGAGCAAGTGGTCGGCACCCGCGACCCGCAAGGCCGCTTGCACGTCGATGGCCACTTGAAAGTGCGCGGGCATGCCGATGTGTTCGCCGCCGGCGATGTGGCCTACGCCGCCACTGACGATCTCGGCAATTTCTCGGGCATGTCCTGCCAGCACGCCATTGCGTTGGGACGCTACGCCGGCAACAACGTCGCGGCGGATTTGCTCGGCGTGGAACCGATGATCTACAGCCAGCCAAAGTACGTGACGTGCCTGGACCTTGGCGCCTGGGGCGCGGTGTTCACCGAAGGTTGGGACCGTCAACTGAAGTTGGTCAAACACGAAGCCAAAGAGCTGAAAACCCAGATCAATACCGTATGGATCTACCCACCGGCGGCCGACCGGGCGACCGCTCTGGCCGCTGCCGATCCGTTGATTCCGGTGGCGTAACCCCCGCAGCGTTGACCGGGCCGCACCTCGGCAACCGCTGCGCTCATTCATTCCCTTCCAAGGCCCGCCACTGGATTTCTGGCGGGCTTTTTTTTGCCGCGAATTCGGCGACGCTTGAAAACGCTTTCAAGCCGCGACCTCTTCATTTTTCAACGCGGGCAGCGCGATGCAAAACACCGCGCCGGTGCCTTGATTGGCGGTGGCCCAAATCCGCCCGTCATGAAACTCGATGATCGAACGGCAGATCGACAGGCCCATGCCCAGCCCGTCCGCCTTGGTGGTGAAGAACGGCGTGAACAGCGAAGGCAACGCTTCGGCGCAGATACCGCCGCCGCAATCCCGGACCTCCAGCATCGCTTCGTCGTGATGCACCCACGTACGGACGTGCAACAGCCGCGTGCGCGGATCGACTTCGGTCATTGCCTGACACGCGTTGATGATCAGGTTGAGGATGACTTGCTGCAGCTGCACGCGGTCGGCACTGACGTGCACCGGCACGACCGCCAGTTCGACGCGCAATTTCACATGACTGCGGCTCAACTCGTACTGCACCAGCCCGAGCGTGTCGCTGACGATGTCGTTGAACGATTCGCGCTGACGCTCGGGATCACCGTTGCGCGACAGCTTGCGAATACGCCGGATCACTTCGCTGGCGCGCGCCGAACTGCTGATCATGCGGTCCAGGGCGGTGCGCACCTCGCCGAGGTTCGGCTCGCTGCGATCAAGCCAGCGATGACAGGCTTCGCCGCTGGTCCTGATCGCCGCGAGGGGCTGGTTGACCTCGTGCGCAATCGACGCCGCCAACTCACCCAGCGACGTCACCCGCGTGACGTGCGCCAGTTGCGACTGCGAGCGAAACAGCGCGTCCTTGGACTCGCGGGCGGCGGTCAGGTCCATCACGGCGCCCACGTATTCAAAGCCGTCGTGTGGTGCCGGCAAGGGATTGGCGATCATGTGGATGTGCTTGATACGGCCGTCCGGCATCAGCAAGCGATGTTCGACTTCCAGGCGCGGTTCGTGGCGCGAGGCCTGCTCGAACACCGCCTCCGCGATGTGCCGGTCATCGGGGTGAGTGCGGGCCAGAATCTTGAGCATGCTCGGCGCTTCCTTCGGCGAGTATTCGAAAATCCTCGCCGTTTCCGCCGACCAGAAAACCTGCGAGCGATCCACGCGAAACCCGACGCTGCCCACTTGACTGAGCCGCTGGGCACCGACCAGATAGGTTTCGTTGCGGCGCAATGTGTCCGACAGACGCTTGCTGCGCAACGCCAAAAAGGTAATCGCCGACAGCGACACAATGCAGCGCACATAGGCCCCGATTGCTTCGGTGTTCTGGTAATCACGGTCGACCACAAAGATCACGGTCAACACGCTCAGGCACGCCAGGGCAACGGTGATCGCCAGCCGCACCGAAAAGACATTGGCCGACATCAGCACCAGCGTCACGTAGAGCACCGTCGTCGCAACGCTCAGATTGGTAAAGAACTTGAACACCACCACGAAGGCGGCGACGAGTAATGCAATCAGGAACGCCATGGCGTCCGTCTGCAAATAGCCTTTTCTCAGGGTCAGGGGCGTCATGATTTATCCGCGGTTTACAGCTCGGGGGATAACCCGCCGCGGACCGTCAGCCCCGCACCGAGCCACTGGAAGAAAGATGTCTGGAACGAGGCCCGAATATAGTGAACCCGGGCCGTTGACGACATGACAAATAACCCTGAATTCGCGCCGCCGTGCCCGGTATCAGGCGCTCGCCAGGCGTCTTCGTTGCTGGCTGGCCAGGCCGATGGCAAGCGCCAGCAGCAACAACCCCGCCGCCACCAAAAACGTCAGGGCCGCGCCATTGCCGACCGCTTGCGGCGCAGCCGTGGTGCCACGCGTTGCCGCCGAGCCCAGCGCGAACACTGCGCCCATGACCGAGGCGCCGGTGATCAGCCCCAGGTTGCGCGCCAGGCTCAACAGGCCGGCCACCACGCCACGTTGATCGGCGCTGACGTCCGTCATGATCAAGGTGTTGTTGGCGGCCTGAAACAGTGCATAGCTCGCGGTGATGACCGCGATGGGCGCGACGTAGCCGATGATGCCGAACGCCGCTGGCATCATCGACAGCACCCCGGCCCCGAGCGCCATAAAGGCGAGCCCGATCAGCGTCATGCGTGGCGCGCCGAAGCGGTCCACCAGACGGCCGGCCGGAACCCCGCCCAGCGCGGCCACCAACGGGCCGACGGACAAGGCCAGCCCGACCAGCGCGGTGTCCAGCCCCAGCGCGCCCGAAAGGTAAAACGGCCCGACCACCAGGGTCGACATCATCACCGTCGAGACCAGCGTACTCATCGCCAGGCTCGCGCTGAGCCGGCGATCACGCAACAGCGTCAGTTTGATCAACGGCGACGGCGTCTTCGCCTCAACCCGCAAGAACAGCCCCGCACCCATGACGGCGACCAGCAGCAGCGCGAGGTTGCGCGAACTCCACTGGTCCAGCGTCATCGCCAAGGCGTAGCTGCCAAGTGTCAGCGCCAACAGCACGGTTCCGGTTCCATCGAAGCCGATTCGCCGAGGCACTGGCCGATCCGCCGGCAAACAGCGCAAGGCCAGCACAAAACCCAGGACGCCCAGCGGTACATTCACCAGAAAAATCGACGGCCAGCCAAACCCGTGCATCAGCAGACCGCCGAGCGACGGGCCCAGCGTGGTGCCCACTGCCGACATCGTGCCGAGCAGGCCCATGGCGCTGCCGGTCTGCGCTTTCGGCACTGTGTCGCCGACAAATGCCACGCTCAGCGCCAACATGATTGCCGCGCCGAAACCTTGCACGGCGCGGGCGGCGATCAGCCAGGGCAACGCCAGTGCCGAGCCGCAAGCGAGCGATGCCACGGTAAAAACCGCGATGCCGATCAGCAACAAGCGGCGACGGCCGACAAGGTCACCGAGGCGTCCGACGCTGACGATCACGGTGGTGACTGCCAGCAAGTACGCCAGGACGATCCACTGCACGGCTTGAAACGTCGCGTCGAAGGCGTGGGCCAATGTCGGCAAGGCGGCGTTGGCGATGCTGGTGTCGAGGGACGGCATGAGCATCGACAGTGACAGGCTGGCAAGTGCCCAGCGAACCGGGGTGGACGGTGGCGTGAGGGTCATGGTCGGGGCCGTTCTGAAAGGTGTGAGCGTCCAGCGTATGCGCGGCGATGACCAGGCGGAAGACGCATGAGTTGCAGGTAATAGCTGCATGCAACGCCATGTCAGCGCAGAGTCGTGCTAACGTTCGGCCATGACCACGCCCGATTTGAACCTGCTGCTGACCCTTGACGCCTTGCTCGCCGAAGGCAGCGTGGCGCGCGCCGCCCAACGTCTGCGCCTGAGCCCATCGGCGATGAGCCGCGCGCTGGCACGCTTGCGCGAAACCACCGGCGATCCGCTGCTGGTGCGCGCCGGCCGCGGCCTGGTGCCGACGCCGCGTGCGCTTGAACTGCGCGAACAGGTCAGCCAATTGGTGCAGCAGGCCGAAGCAGTGCTGCGCCCTGCCGAGCAACTCGACCTCAAGCGCCTGGTTCGCACCTTCACCTTACGCACCAGCGACGGCTTCGTCGAAAACTTCGGCCCGGCGCTCATTGCCCGTCTCGGCGAAGAAGCGCCCGGCGTGCGCCTGCATTTTGTGCAGAAGCTGAGCAAGGACAGCGCGCTGCTTCGCGATGGCTCGGTAGATCTGGAGACCGGCGTTGTCGGCGATATCACCAGCGCGGAAGTGCGCACCCGCGCCTTGTTCGAAGACCGTTTTATCGGTGTGGTGCGCGCCGGGCATCGGTTGAGTGAGGGCAAGGTCACACCTGCCCGCTATGCGGCGGGCCGACACATTCTGGTCTCGCGGCGCGGGCGCGACAGCGGGCCGATGGATGAAGCGTTGAAAACCCTGGGGCTTGAACGTGAGATCGTCACCCTCGTGAGCGGTTTTGGCGCGGCTCTGGCGCTGGCTCGCGCTTCGGACCTGATCGCCACCGTTCCCGAGCGGCACACGCACAACCTGCGCGCCGGCCTGCACAGTTTCGCCCTGCCCCTCACCACGCCAGCGATCACTATTTCCATGCTCTGGCACCCGCGAATGGACGCCGATGCCGCGCATCGCTGGCTGCGTGAGTGCATTCGGCAGGTGTGCGCGGCGGTGAACTGATTTTTGCGGCGCCCGGGTCTAGACTTCAATCCTTGCCGAGACGGTCTGCCGATGTGAGCCAATGCCATGAGCGACAACGACGATCTGCGTAAATACTCCTCTCAAGTCATCGACGGCGTCGAAGCCGCCCCCGCCCGCGCCATGCTGCGGGCCGTGGGTTTCACCGATGAAGATTTCAAAAAGCCGCAGATCGGCATCGCCTCCACCTGGGCGATGGTCACGCCGTGCAACATGCACATCGACAAGCTCGCCCTTGAGGCGGAAAAAGGCGCGAACGCGGCGGGCGCCAAAGGCGTGATCTTCAACACCATCACCATTTCCGACGGCATCGCCAACGGCACCGAAGGCATGAAATATTCGCTGGTGTCGCGGGAAGTGATCGCCGACTCGATTGAGGTGGTGGTCGGTTGCGAAGGCTTCGATGGCCTGGTGACCGTGGGCGGCTGTGACAAGAACATGCCGGGCTGCCTGATCGGCATGGCGCGGCTGAATCGACCATCGATCTTCGTCTATGGCGGCACCATCCGGCCCGGCGCGGGCCACACCGACATCATTTCCGTGTTCGAGGCCGTGGGCCAGCACGCCCGCGGCGACATCAGCGAGATTCAGGTCAAGCAGATCGAGGAAGTGGCGATCCCCGGCCCCGGTTCCTGCGGCGGCATGTACACCGCCAACACCATGGCCTCGGCCATCGAGGCGCTGGGCATGAGCCTGCCCGGTTCGAGTTCTCAGGAGGCGGTCGGCAGCGACAAGGTTTCGGACAGTTACCGCGCCGGCCAGCAGGTGATGGAGTTGCTGAAACTGGACCTGAAACCGCGCGACATCATGACCCGCCAGGCGTTTGAAAATGCGATTCGTGTGGTCATCGCCCTCGCCGGCTCGACCAACGCCGTGCTGCACCTGCTGGCCATGGCGCATGCGGTGGACGTCGAGCTGACGCTGGATGATTTTGTCGAGCTGGGCAAGGTATCGCCGGTGGTGGCCGACCTGCGCCCCAGCGGCAAATACATGATGAGCGAACTGGTGGCCATCGGCGGCATCCAGCCACTGATGAAACGCATGCTCGCGGCCGGCATGCTGCACGGCGAGGTGCTGACGGTCACCGGCAAGACCCTCGCGCAGAACCTGGCCAGCGTGCCCGACTACCCCGAGGGTCAGGACGTGATCCTGCCGTTCGACCGGCCGATCAAAAAGGACTCACACCTGGTGGTGCTGCGCGGCAACCTCTCGCCCACGGGCGCGGTGGCGAAAATCACCGGCAAGGAAGGTCTGCGTTTTGAGGGGCCGGCGCGGGTTTACCACGGCGAGGAAGGTGCGCTGGCGGGCATTCTCAATGGCGAAGTCCGACCCGGCGAAGTGATCGTGATTCGTTATGAAGGCCCCAAAGGCGGGCCGGGCATGCGCGAAATGCTCTCGCCGACGTCGGCGGTCATGGGCAAAGGCCTGGGCAAAGACGTGGCGCTGATCACCGACGGCCGCTTCTCCGGGGGCTCGCATGGGTTTGTGGTCGGGCATATCACCCCGGAAGCGTTCGAGGGTGGGCCGATTGCGCTGATCGAGGACGGCGACACCATCACCATCGACGCCGAAACCCGGCAAATCACCGTGGACGTCTCCGACACGGTGCTGGCCGAACGTAAAACCCGCTGGGTGCGCCCTGAGCCCCTCTACAAACGCGGGGTGCTAGCGAAATACGCGAAAACCGTGTCCAGCGCGTCGGAAGGCGCGGTGACGGATAAGTACCTGTAGGCGCGCCCGGGCGGCGCGCCGTTTGCCCGCCAGGCGCAAGATCGCCCGTGAGGCTCGCTCTCACACAGAGTTTGTTTCACCCGGGCCTGCACTCAAAGGCGAAACCGGTCGACCGACTGCGACAGCTTGCCCGCCAGGCTCGACAGTTCGTCGGTGGTCGAAGCGGTCTGGCCGATGACTTTGCTGTTGCCTTCGGACATGCCGGCAATCATGTCCACCTGATGGGCGATTTCGTTGCTGGCCAGGCTTTGCTCGCCAATGGTGCGGGTGATGTCGTTGACCAGTTCGGTGGTGCTGAGCGTGGCCTGGAGGATTTCGCGGATGGCGCGTTCGACGTCGGCGGTCACGGCCATGCCTTTGTCGACCTGGGCCACGCCCGCTTCCATGCTGGTGACGGCTTCGCGGGTGCTTTGCTGGATGCGC
Source organism: Pseudomonas sp. NPDC086278 (assembly GCF_050280905.1). Lineage (NCBI taxonomy): Bacteria > Pseudomonadati > Pseudomonadota > Gammaproteobacteria > Pseudomonadales > Pseudomonadaceae > Pseudomonas > Pseudomonas sp. NPDC086278. The sequence goes on along the minus strand of NZ_JBNNWE010000002.1, from coordinate 149,375 downwards.
GCGACCATGGTGGCGATTTCCTGGGTCGAGGCGCTGGTGCGTCCGGCCAGGCTGCGAACCTCGTCGGCGACCACCGCAAAACCGCGCCCCTGCTCACCGGCACGGGCGGCTTCGATGGCGGCGTTCAGCGCCAGCAGGTTGGTTTGGTCGGCAATGCCCTTGATCACTTGAATGATGCTGAAAATCCCCTCGGATTCTTTGTCCAGCGTGCGAATCACCTGAGCCGATTGCTGCGCCGAACGGGCAATGCCGTCCATGTCTTCAACCACCTGATGAATCACCCGGCCGCCATCCTTGGCCAGTGTCTCGGCCTGGTTGGCCATGCTCAGCGCGCGCTCGGCGTGGCGAGTGATTTCCTCGATGCTCGCGGTCATTTCACTGGCGGCCGCCGCCATGGTGCTGGCGGCGACGCTTTGTTGCTGGCTGCTGTCCGCGACCTGGTGGCAACCGCTGCTCAATTGAACGCTCATGCCGCTGACACCATGGGCATTGCTGCGCACCACTTCGATCATGCCGCGCAGATCGCGCTGCATGGTCGCCAGGCTGCGAATCAAGGCGCTGGCTTCGTCGTTTTGCGTGGGCTCGACAATCGGTTCGCTAAGGTTGCCGTGGGCGATGCTTTGGGCAATGCGGCTGGCCGTTTGCAGCGGCCCCATGATGCCCGAAATCACCCAGCGACCCTGGATGAGCAGCAGCAACAAACTGGCAATCAGCACCACGCCGAGGGCGAAATTCGCCGTGCTGATGGCCTGTTCGGTGCCCCGGCTGGCCTGTTGCGTGTTGGTTTCGATGAGTTCGCTGAGCGACGCCATTTGCTCTTCGAGCTGGCTGAACGCGCTGTTGAAGGTGCCAAGCTCCTTTTGCGCAGCATCGGGATTGTCCAGTGCCAGCCCGACAATGCGTTCGGCGGCACTGATGTAAGTATCGAGGCTCGGTTTGACCTTGTTCAACGCAGCCTTGAGCGTGTCGTTGACCGGCAGCTTGAGGTTTTCATCCAACACCTCGCGAAAATGCTTCGCATGCTCCTCGATCGAACTGTGCACCTCAGCCTTGCTGCTGGTGCTTTTGCCCAGCCCGACCAGCATGGCCGACAGCACATCGGCGCGCAGGGCGTCGTGCATCATGTCGGCTTCGAGGTGATTGCGCAGCGCCGACATACTGACCTGGCTGTCACTCACCGCCCCAGCCATTCGAGTATTGCCCACATAGCTGACCAGGCTCACGATCAACGCAGTCAGCAGGCTCGTACCGATCAGTAGCAATAAGCGTAGTTTTATCGACACGGTGTAGCCCTCTGGCGGCAAGTCGCTGTTATGGAGAGGTTATCGACTGCGCCCGGCACTTTTTTAAGACTGGTAGCCTAGTTTCGGGGCTTTTGCGACATGCGGTAGATCGACCGCCCGGTGATGGACACGCTGGCGTGCCTGCCGTCGCGCCACTCCCACATGACCTCAGCGATAATCCTCCCCCGCAACCGCTCGCAGATAAGCCTGGTCGGCTTCAATCCGAAGATCGCGCCATTCTTGCCAACTCACCATTCCCAGACGATCCAACTCGTCTGACAGGCGAATCAACTGCTCGTGGTAGGCATCGGGACACTCCCTGCGCAGTGCCTGGTTTTCGAGCGCGACATGCCACGCGTCGAGCGCTCGCAGTTTGTGCGCTTGAGCCGGTGTCAGCTGGTTGGCGAATGAGTGCATGGCGATGGCTCCGGACGCTGTTTCTGAATGGATCAAGCCACGCCGAATCCGGTTCAGCTGCACCGACCGATGGTTTTCCCCCTCCGCTGACCCGCCCTGCGCCTGGCCGTTGAAAAAGCTGCCGACCGGCACATGGCGTAGCGTGTGCTAGGCTTTTTTTGCTCTACGTCAGCTGACGCGTTCGAATGCAACATTCCCCCCGAGTTGAAGGAGTTCAACGATGAGTACCATTGCTTCCCGGCTAATAGTGACCTTTTTAAGTGTGCTGCTCAGTGCCTGCGCCGCCGTTGACGCCGGGAGCGGTGGCGCCGGCGAGATGGAGATTCGCTCGGGTACGATTGAACAGCTTACGCTGACGCAGATGCAGACCAACCACGACAGCGGTGTCGGCGCCATCCTGGGCGGGATCGGCGGCTTGGCCGTCGGGAGTTTGATCGGGCGTGGCACCGGCCGGGATGTGGCCATGGTGGCGGGCGCCCTGGCAGGTGGCGTCGGCGGCAACTACATGGAAAAGAAAAAATATGACCAGCCGCAAGAAGCCCAGCAAATCATCGTGCGCACCCGAAGTGGCGTGTTGGTATCGGTGACTCAGCCAATCAACCCAGCGCTGACCAAAGGCATGAATGTTTATATTGAAGGTGCCGGCAACGGAGCGCGGGTCGTGCCGCAAGGTTAGAAGTCCCTTCTTGAAAAAAACGGGGACGAATCTGTTTTTCAAAAAACGGACTGACCAACGGGGGCACTCATCCCGGCCCCCCGTTTTCACCCGCATTCGCCGGGCCCCGAGGACGCTGCTCCCGCTGATTCCACCCTCCCCGATCTGAAAAAACCCGTGAATGCAGGTCAGGCAAATTTGCCGATCTATACTCTTTGAGTGAATTTTTCCGTGTCCTGCCAAACATCGACACCGACGCGCCTCCCCGGTGCGCCGTGCCATTTGCCAACGTAGTTGATCCCGAGCCATTGCTCGATTGTTTCGTGGCCAACGGGTGGTGGAGAAGATTATGAAATTCAAGCTGTTTTCAGGCGTTGTTTTTGCGTTAGCGGCGACGGTAGCCATACCCGGCGCCTGGGCTGCCGAGGCGCGAGCATTGGCTTCTGACGGTGCTGACCACGTGGGGGCCGGTTCGGTGGCTTCCGATGGTGCGGATCATGTCGGCGCCGGATCGGTCGCTTCCGATGGCTCGGATCATGTCGGCGCCGGTTCGGTGGCTTCCGATGGTTCGGATCATGTCGGCGCCGGTTCGGTGGCTTCCGATGGTTCGGATCATGTCGGCGCCGGTTCGGTCGCTTCCGATGGCTCGGATCATGTCGGCGCCGGTTCGGTCGCTTCCGATGGTTCGGATCATGTCGGTGCCGGTGCGGTCGCTTCCGATGGCTCGGATCATGTGGGCGCCGGTTCGGTCGCTTCCGATGGTTCGGATCATGTCGGCGCTGGTTCGGTGGCTTCCGATGGTTCGGATCACGTTGGTGCTGGTTCGGTCGCTTCCGATGGTTCGGATCATGTTGGTGCTGGTTCGGTGGCTTCCGATGGTTCGGATCACGTTGGCGCCGGTTCAGTCGCTTCCGATGGCTCGGATCATGTCGGCGCCGGGTCGGTGGCTTCCGATGGCTCGGACCATGTGGGCGCCGGTGCGGTCGCTTCCGATGGTTCGGATCACGTCGGCGCCGGTGCGGTCGCTTCCGATGGTGCGGATCATGTGGGCGCCGGTGCGGTCGCTTCCGATGGCTCGGATCATGTCGGCGCCGGTCAACTCGCGTTCAGTGCTCGTCCCGGCGTGGGCTCGGATCGTGTCGCCGAGACTTACATGTCCAGCAATTACTCCGACCAGTTCAATACGCCGCGCTAACCGGCGTTTTCTTCAAGCGCCAAGGGGCTCTCCGGCAAGCGTAAAAAGCCCGCGGAACTTTACTCGTTCAGCGGGCTTTTCTATTGCCGCAGGCTCAATCAGCCGATAGCGCTAAGTGCCTCGTCCCACGCCTTCAATGGCCTCCGAAAACGCCACCCCCGCCTTACGCACCAGATTGCGCCACTCATCACTGCCAATGAGACCTTTGCGCTCCATCTCATCCGCCGCCTTCAGTAACTCGTCGTACTGATCCTGCGCATCCATACGAATCTCGGGTTCGGAGAGCAGCTTGTACCAGGCGGCCAGTGCCTCAGACTTCAATTCATGTGTCATAGACCCACTCCCAGGCTTCGATCTGGTTTGGAATCCCGGTCAACAGAACGCGTTCCACTGCGCCGACATACGGCCATTGCGCGCAATAGCCAGCGGGAAAATGTAAAAAAGAATTTCAGAGCTTGTCGGTTGTCCATGGTTAACGTTCATCCAGGATTAGCCCCATCATGAAATTCTCCAAGATCAGCCAGGCACTCTCCCACCGGGCCGGCAACTCCTCAACGTTTCTGATCGCCGTTGCGCTGATCGTCGTCTGGGCCTGTACCGGTCCGTTCTTCCATTACAACGACACTTGGCAACTGATCATCAACACCTCGACCACGATCATCACGTTTCTCATGGTGTTCCTGATTCAAAACACACAAAACCGCGATAACGACATTCTGCACTTGAAAATCGATGAGCTATTGCGTGCGACCAAAGACGCGCAAAACGCCGCGCTGTGCCTGGATACACTCGGAACGCGAGAGCTCAGGACGCTGCGCAAGCAGTACAGCAGCATCGGCGCAAGCCAGGAGATACAGATTCCGACCGAGCCCCCTGCCAACGCCGATTGAAAGAAAACGCCTATGAGCTCCGAATACTCCGGCTATTAGCTGACTTCCCAAGTGGGGTCTAACCTCTATCCAGCGTCGGCGGAACAAGCTGGCCGGTTTAGTGCTGATAAGGAGAGAGGAATGAGTCCGAAGCTTGACTAGGCCACCCGTGGGCCACCGCGCAGGCAACTCGATTGCCGCTGTTCAGCATTCCCGTGTGCTCGACATGATCGGTCGATCCGATCCAACTGCTGGCCCTGTAGCCCGAGTCAATGGTTTCGCTCGTTGCTATCCAAGGCTCATCCCGGGCCGGATAGCCGGATGAACACGACCAAAGGTAGCTCACACATGGCAAACGAATCGAAATGCCCCTTCAACCACGCCGCCGGCGGTGGCACGACGAACCGCGATTGGTGGCCGAACCAACTGAATCTGAAAATCCTGCACCAGCATTCCTCCCTCTCCGATCCCATGGATGAGGGCTTCGACTATGCGCAAGCGTTCAAGACGCTCGACTTCGAGGCCGTCAAACGCGACCTGACGGCGCTGATGACCGACTCCCAGGATTGGTGGCCAGCGGATTTCGGTCACTACGGCCCGCTGTTTATCCGCATGGCCTGGCACGCCGCCGGCACGTACCGCACCGGCGATGGCCGTGGTGGCGCCGGTTCCGGCCAGCAACGTTTTGCACCGCTCAATAGCTGGCCGGACAACGTCAGTCTCGATAAGGCGCGGCGCTTGCTGTGGCCGATCAAACAGAAATACGGTCGTAACATTTCCTGGGCGGACCTGATCGTCCTCACCGGCAACGTCGCGCTGGAGTCCATGGGCTTCAAGACCTTTGGCTATTCCGGCGGTCGCGCGGACGTCTGGGAACCGGATGAGGATGTTTACTGGGGCTCGGAGAACAAATGGCTGGGCGGCGACACCCGCTACGGCAAGGACAATGAACCCGTGGAGGAGCCAGGCGACGGTCCGCTCGTGGCCGAGCCGGGCAAAAACGAGGAGAGCCGCACCGAGGGCGGCCGCCACCTCGAAAATCCGCTGGCCGCCGTGCAGATGGGCCTGATTTACGTCAACCCGGAAGGCCCGGAAGGCGAACCCGATCCCGTCAAATCAGCCCTGGATATTCGCGAAACCTTCGGCCGCATGGCCATGAACGACGAAGAAACCGTGGCACTGATCGCCGGCGGTCACGCCTTTGGCAAAACCCACGGCGCCGGTCCGGCCGACAATGTGGGCGCCGAGCCCGAAGCGGCCGGCCTGGAACAACAAGGCTTTGGCTGGAAAAACAGCTTCGGCACCGGCAAAGGTCCGGACACCATTACCAGCGGCCTCGAAGTGACGTGGACCACCACGCCCACCCGGTGGAGCAATAACTACCTGGAAAACCTGTTCGGCTTCGAGTGGGAACTGAGCAAAAGCCCGGCCGGGGCGAACCAGTGGGTCGCCAAAAACGGCGCGGGTGCGGGCACCATTCCGGATGCTCATGATCCGTCCAAACGGCGCAACCCGACGATGTTGACCTCCGACCTGGCGCTGCGTTTCGATCCGATCTACGAGCCCATCTCACGCCGCTTCTTGCAGAACCCCGATCAACTGGCCGACGCCTTTGCCCGTGCCTGGTTCAAGCTGATTCACCGCGACATGGGGCCCCTCTCGCGCTACCTCGGCCCGGAACTGCCGAGCGAAGAATTGCTGTGGCAGGACCCGATACCGGACGTCGACCATGCCTTGGTCAACGACACCGACGTTGCCGACCTCAAGGGTAAAATCCTCGCCTCGGGCCTGACGGTCTCACAACTGGTCTCGACTGCGTGGGCGGCGGCGTCGACCTTCCGTGGCTCCGATAAACGCGGCGGCGCCAATGGCGGTCGTCTGCGGCTGGCCCCGCAGAAATCCTGGCCCGCCAACCAGCCTGAGCAACTGGCCACCGTGCTGGCAACGCTCGAAAGCATCCAGCGCGACTTCAGCACCAGCGGCAAGAAAGTCTCCCTGGCCGACTTGATCGTGCTGGCCGGTAACGCTGGCGTCGAACAGGCGGCGAAAAACGCCGGTCACACGGTGACAGTGCCATTCACACCGGGCCGGATGGACGCCTCGCAAGAGCAAACCGATGTCGAATCCTTCGGCTTCCTCGAACCCATCGCCGATGGCTTTCGCAACTACCTGAAAACCCGCTACACCGTTCCCGCCGAGCACCTGCTGATCGACAAGGCACAACAACTGACGCTCACCGCGCCAGAGCTGACCGCGCTCGTCGGCGGTCTGCGGGTGTTGAACACCAACGTCGGACACACCCGGCATGGCGTGTTCACCCAACAGCCGGAGGCCTTGACCAACGACTTCTTCAAGAACTTGCTGGACATGGGCGTCGAATGGAAACCCGTCTCCGGGGAGAACCAGGAGTTCGAGGGTCGCGATCGCAAAACCGGCGAACTGAAATGGACCGGGACGCGTGTCGACCTGGTCTTTGGCTCGCATGCCCAGTTGAGGGCGTTGGCGGAGGTCTATGCCACCAACGACGCCCAGGACAAGTTCGTCAAAGACTTCGTAGCGGCGTGGAGCAAAGTGATGAACCTGGACCGCTTCGATGTGAAGTGAAGTTGAATCTGTAAGGCCTTGAATGGGCCACCGCGACCCGGTCATACGGGTCGCGGTGGCCTGCAACGGCGCATTACTCCTGAAAAACCTCAGCCTGCCGGGCGGCAACGGCCTGCCGGCCTGCGTTCACCCGGTTACTGCTGGTGCTCATTCGCGGTGTCGGCCGCCAGCCGCAGTTCTTCATTGGCCTCGCTGAGCAGTTCCTTGGCGCGTCCGGCATGGCCGCCCAACCGGTAATTGTTATCTTGCTGGGCCTCGTCCACCAAACGCCAGGCCTGCACGATGTGCTCTTGGGCCCCGCGCAAATTACCGTGACGATCACCGATGTTCACCGAAGGCTGATCAGCCTGGCTCACACAACCGAAGATCAACGCTGAAGCCACGACGCCGCAAACCACTACCCATTTCGTGTTCATTACCCAGCCCCTTTGTCGAGGTCACAAGACGGAAATTCAACGAGTAAAAGGTTAGCGTAAAAAAAACCTTTGGCCATGGCTCGCCACGGCTGGGGGATGGGCCATCAAGGATCGACTTGGCCCATCAGTTCGGCCACCGTTTCCTGGCGTTTGGCATACCGCTGGGCCAACACCGCACAGACCATCAACTGGATTTGATGAAACAGCATCAGCGGCAGGATCAACATGCCAATGGTGCTGCCGCCGAACAGCACTTGGGCCATCGGCACACCGGTCGCCAGGCTTTTCTTCGAACCGCAGAACAGGATGGTGATCCGGTCTTCCAGACTGAAACCAAAGGCTTTGCCCAGCACCGTGGCGGCCACCAGTACCAGCCCCAGCAACACGCAGCACGCCACCACCAACCCGGCCAGTTCCCAGAGCGGAATCTGCTGCCAGATGCCTTCGTTCACCGCTTCGCTGAACGCGCCGTAGACCACCAACAGAATCGACCCCTGATCGACGAACCGCAGCCAACTCTTGTTACGCCCGACCCACGCCCCGATCCAGCGCCGCGTAATCTGCCCGGCGATGAATGGCAACAGCAATTGAACGCTGATCTTCATGATCGCATCGAGGGTCGAGCCGCCATCGCCGTGCACATTCAACAGCAGCGTCACCAGCAATGGTGTGAGGAAAATTCCGAAAAGGCTGGAGGCCGCCGCGCTGCAAATCGCCGCTGGAATGTTGCCGCGTGCCAGGGAAGTGAAGGCAATCGCTGACTGCACCGTTGCGGGCAGCGCGCAGAGGTAGAGCATGCCCATGTACAGATCGTCGCCGATCATGGGCGATAACACCGGCTTGAGCGCCAGCCCGAGCAGCGGGAACAGCACAAAGGTCAGGCTGAACACCAGCAAATGCAGACGCCAGTGGCCGGCGCCGGCAATGATCGACTCGCGTGACAGTTTGGCGCCGTGCAGGAAAAACAGCAGGCCAATGGCGATATTGGTCAGCCAGCCGAAGCCCACCGCGACCTGACCGCTGGCGGGCAACAGGCTGGCGAAAAGCACGACGCCAATCAGGGTCAGGGTGAAGTTATCGGGCAAGAAACGGGGGCGGGTCATGAGGTTCGTCCGGGTTGGCCAGGAAACATGCCCACGACTCTAACGTGTCTGAGTGTTACCGGCTAACGCTAACAACCCAGTAGATGTCGCCTAACGGACATCATTTTTTTTAACAGACACTGCCGGATACGACGTGACAACAGCCGTTACCTCACGGGTCAACGCGCCGGGTTCACGCAGGATCGGTTCATCCAATAGCCGCCGCGTGTTGGAGAAATACGGTTAGCGCGAGCCTATACTTACGCCGGCCAACTCTGCGTCGGGCAAGTGGTGAAAACCTCGAGGCCGCGCCGTTCGCACGAGCGTTCCACCGATCAGGTATTCGAATCGCAACCAACGGATGACACCATGAGCCGCACCTCTCCCGTACCGGAAACACCGGACAATCCCACACGCAGACTCGGCATGACCTACCGCTTCAACGACGAACACATGGATTTGTTCTTTATGGCCGCGTTGGGCTGGGGTCCTGCCGGTGGACTGGATATCGGCCAGGCGTATTACGTCGCCGGGCAAGTGATCGATGGCGATCCGGACAGCTGGGTACAGGCTTTTTCCGATTACGGCGATGACCTCGACCGACAGGCTGATGCCTGGCTGGCGAAGGGCTGGCAACGCTCCGCCGGCGAGATGCGCCTGAAGGCATTCGCCTGCTACCGCTCGGCGTGGCAGTTTGCCGGCCCCGGCAAGCGCTTCATCGAACTGTACGCCCAGCATCAAAGGGCCTTCGCACAGGCCATCAATGAATTGCGCCTGCCGGGCAGCCGCTTCGAAACACCGTGGAAGCACACGCATCTGCCCGGCCATTATTTCGCTAACGCCGATGCGGATGCCCCGGTGGTGCTGGTGATCGGTGGCGCGGATACCTGCCACGAAGACCTGTTCCTCTCGGTCGGACGCAATTTGCTGGAGCGCGGCTACTCCGTGGCCCTGGTCGATCTGCCGGGCCAAGGGGATTTACAGGCGCAAGATCTGTATTGGGAAGCCGAGGCAGAGAAACCCGTCGCCTGTGTGATCGACCAGCTAATGTCGCAATTCGGTGTCCGTCCTGGGCGCATCGCGCTGCTGGGGCTCAGCCTGGGCGGCTACTTTGCCTGCCGGGTCGCCGGTTACGAAACCCGATTGGCCACGGTGATGGCGAGCACGCCGTTGCGGGATGCCGGCGAACTGTTTGCCCGTTCGGTACAGGCGGCGACTGCTCAGCACACCGCCGCGACTATCTCCGCCGCCGCGATGCGCAATCACGAGACGACCTTCTGGAAGGCCGGCGCGCGCACGCCGCAAGAACTGATGGAACGAACGTCAACCATGCAGGCCGACCCGAGCCGGGTCACTGTGCCCTTCCTGTCATTGCTCGGTGGCGCTGAGTCGGACCTGTTCGCCGACCAGGCACGCGCCTGGCACGCGGGCCTTTCGTCGCCACGTAAATCCCTGGTCGAACTACCCGCAGACACCGGTGCCGACGGGCATTGTCAGGTCAACAATCGACTGCGCCTGGCCCAGGAATGCTGTGGCTGGCTGGACGACCTGTTCGCGCGCACGCCAGTTGCGGCAAAATGACCGCCGATCAGCCCATTGGAGTGACAGAAATGAAACGTGACGGAGTGACCTATTGCGTGCATCACATCGGCATTCCCACCGACGAGGTCCGTGAAGGGGAACGTTACGCACCGAGCGTTGGCATGTGGACCAGCGACGATCTGACCGGACCGTTGCCTGTGCAGTGGCACCGGTTTACCGACGATTCACCGCTGCATTCGTTACTGCGGACATTGCCGCATGTCGCTTTTCGAGTCAGCGATCTGGAGTTGGCGGTCGAGGGCCACACCGTCATTCTCGGGCCTTATGAACCCATCAATGACTACAAGGTGGCGGTCATCGACAACGGCGGCATGCCCATCGAACTCATCGAAACCACCCTGACCGACGCCGAAATCTGGGGCCGAGCGCAGAGCGGTACGCAGTCTTTGCTGTATGCCAAAAAATAAGCGTCGGGCAGCCGTAAGCCCAACGCAAAGCACCTCCGAGGGAGGTGCTTTGCCAGGTTCATTCGACGTAAACGCTGAAACGCTTGAGTTGCGCTTCGCTGTTGGCGATTTTCTGCAGGCTGTCTTCACTGCCGTTGGCCACCAGCAACGCGGCCAGCGTCTGTGACACGGCCAGTGCTGGCACCACCGACGGGAACAGCGACGGCGTAGCATTGCGCACCACGATCAACACATCTGAAGGCGCCGCGACCGGCGACACCGGGCTGTCGGTGATCGCCACCACCTTGGCCCCGCACTCGCGGGAAAACTGCACCGCACGTAACGCGTCCTGCGCATAAGGGTGGTAGCTGAATACCACCAATGCATCTTCGGGACCAATCCGCCGCAACTCATCCGCAAACGCCCCGCCAACGCCGCTGAGCAACGTGGTGTTGTTCAAAAACATGCCGCAGACGTAGCTGAAATAGTAAGCCGCCGGAAAAAGGCTGCGCAGGCCGACCACGTAAATCTGGCGGGCGCCGGTCAACAGCGCATGCGCGGCAAGGATCTGGTCGTAACGTTCAGGGCTGAAGGTGTCTTCGAGGTTGGCCTGCTCCGCGCCCAGCATCTCGCTGATCAGCCCGGTGTTCTGATCACCGTTCGAACGCTTGCGCAGGGCGTCGGCGCGTTGGGTGAACATCGAGTCGCGCTCGGTCAGCCAGTGACGAAAGCAGTCGCGCATTTCTTCGTAGCCACCAAAACCCAATTGCCGGGCCAGACGCAACATCGACGCCGGCTGCAACTTCGCCATGCCCGCCACGGTGCGCATGGACTGCAAGGCAATGTCGTTGGGATGGTCGAGAATGAAGCGGGCGGCGCGCTGAAGTGTAGGCGTAAGCGAATGAAAAGTTTCTTCAATGAGCTTGTCGAGCTGGTGCTTGTCCATAGATTCCTTCACCCCAAAGTCGCGGGAATTCTAGCATGCAGCACAAAACCGGCAGCACTTAAAACCCGCAGATAACGTCAACTCCCCCGCCGACTCCACCGGCTGACCTAGTCCTCAAAACGCCCGCCACCCTTACGATCGCCCTCATAGCGTCTGGCCAGCGGGAACGCCGGCAGCCACGCCTCGCGACGCACCGTCCAGCTTTCGTAGGTGGGTTGCAGTTGATCCGGGGCATCCAGGGAACCCAGGTTTATTTCGATTTCATCACCGGTGCGCGCAAACACCGACGAACCACAGCGCGGACAGAAAAACCGCCCGGCGTAGTCGCGGGTTTCACCGGCGACCGTCACCGCCTCCTCGGGGAAAATCGCTGACGCATGAAACAGCGCGCCATGGTGTTTGCGACAGTCCAGGCAGTGACAAAGGCCGACCCGGTAAGGGCGGCCCAACGCTTCAAACCGGACGTCGCCGCACAGGCAACCACCCGTGAATCGGTCCATGGTGTATCTCCTCCAGGTCCGCTGCGGCCGCGCTCGGATGGCGGTCAACAATGAGTTGCAAAGAGGTATCAGATCACCGCTCGAGCCTCAGCCGCTAATCATAAAACGGCTCGACCAGCGTCCGGCTGCCGACAAAAAAGCTGTCGGCCACCAGTCGCAGCGGCTGAAGGTCCAGGTCACTGGCCTTGTCGCCAATCAGCTGTTGAAAGTGTCGATACACCGCCGCGTATTCGCCCTCCTGCGAGACACCCTGGCGCACGCCGTCAATGCTTAATAATGCGCCACCGTTATCCAGTCGCAGGGTGCCTTCGGCGCAACGAATCTCGATGCTCCAGAGTTCGTCGTGACCGTGGTCGAAATCGAATTCGGCGCGGACATCGAGTTGGCGCGCGTCAGACATCTTGATCGATGCGGCAATCGGCGACTGGCAGTTGCTCGGGACTCGCAGTTCGGCAGACTCGACAAACAGCGGCAGCGCCAGCAGGTGGGTGGCAATCGACAACGCATTGATGCCCGGATCGAACACACCCAGGCCGCCCGGTTGCCAGATCCAGGCCTGGCCGGGGTGCCACTTGCGTACGTCTTCCTTCCAGTCGATCTGCACGCTTTGCAAGGTGCGGCTGGCCAGCCAGTCACGGGCGGCTTGAATGCCCGGCGCGTAGCGTGAATGCCAGGCAAACAAACCGCTAACGCCTTGCGCCTCCGCCAGACTCACCAACGCCATGGCTTCACCCAACGTGGCGCACGGCGGCTTTTCGACCAGCACGTGCTTGCCGGCGGCCAGCGCTTGTTGCACCAGCGCGAATCGTCCTTGTGGCGGCGTGCAAAACGCAATCGCATCGACCTGCGGGCCGTTTTCAAGCAGCTCGCCCAGCGACTGAAAATTCTCTACCCCGGCGCAAGGCCGCCCTTGCGTGGCGACAGACACCAGCTGGAACGCGGGATTGGCGGTGATCGCTGGAACGTGTTGATCCTGGGCAATCTTGCCGTAGCCCACCAGACCGAGACGGATCGGTTGCATCGATGACTCCTGATGTTGTTCTTATCTGAGTAAGCGAGTTGGCAAGATTACGGTTGTATCGCCGGGAAGTCATTGATGGCGTGTTGATGTTTTATCCAGGGTGAAGGCTTTGGCATGACGGACTTGCCTGGTTTTGTGCATCGTAAATGAGCGAGCGCGCCGGCAGTCCCGTTCAGTTGGGTGAAGCCCTGCACTGTTCAGTAATCCGCCGACTAGTCGATAATTGAAATACCACTTAGCTATCGGCACGCCCCAATGGATCAGATTCTTTCTTTTCTCTCCGATACCATTCCAAAAGCCCAAACCCTTGAGCAACTGACGCGTCCCTTACTGACCCTGCTCAGCCAGATAACCGGTATGGAGTCGACCTACCTGACGACCATTGATACCGACGTGGGTGTCCAGCGTGTCGAGTTCGCGCACAACGTCGGCGACATGGTGATTCCTGAAGGGCTGGTCGTGCCGTGGGCAGATACGCTGTGCAAGCGGGCGCTGGACGAGAATCGCATGTACTCGGATAACGTTGCCGAATGTTGGAGCGATTCGGAGGCCGCCGCGGCCTTGGGTATCAGGACTTACGTCAGCGCGCCGATCAGATCCCAGACTGGGCAAGTGCTGGGGACGGTATGTGCCGCCAGCTCGGATCAGGTGGCCCGCGCGCCTGAAGTGGAACCCTTGCTGATGCTGCTGTCAGGGTTGCTGGGTTATGCCCTTGAACGCGGGCTACTTGTCGAGCGACTCCAGGCTGCCAACGCCGAGTTGACCAAGCTGGCCCTGACAGACCCGCTAACCGGCCTGTCCAACCGGCGTGCCATTCTAAACGATGCCGCGCGCCTGTTCGCCCTGGCCCAGCGGGAGAACAAGTACATATTGCTGGGTGTCATCGATCTGGATGGGTTCAAGTTCATCAACGATACCCGTGGCCACTTGGCCGGAGACGAACTGCTGCGCGGTGTGGCCGCCCAACTGCAGCATGGCCTCAGAACCAGCGACGTCATCGGGCGCACGGGAGGTGATGAATTCATCGTGATCGCCTTGGGCACACCATCCGAACACTCGGACCTGGCAAAAGACATGCAACATGCCGCCGAACAGCTTCAGGATCGCCTGTCCAAAGCGACGATAGGGCGATATGAACTGGGCCACGGCCTGGGTGATATTCAATACACCGGCGCGAGTGTCGGGGTAGTGGCAGTGATACCGGGCAGCATGACGGCGGACGAGGCAACAAAGTTGGCAGACCGCGAGATGTATAAGGTGAAACAGCAGCGAAACCGTGAGCGGGGGTAGGAAAGCCGTAGGTCAGCCAGCGTCGATTCTGTGGAAAAAATCAGATTTTCAGCTGGGCTGAACTCAGGCTGGACCGCCATCGGAGAAGCTTCGTGAGAACCCGCACAACATGGAGCGCCGACGTTCACCGTATCAGACAAACAGAGCGAGATTCTGCGCCAGGTATTCCTGCAGCGTCGTCTGACTCACGCCCATAATCTTCAACTTCGCATCGCTGGCTGGTACCGACAGATAGTCACGCGACTCGTGGGTGTAGTAGGTCATCACGGCGTCAAAATGGTCCCCCATCGAGGCCCTTAACATCGAATCATCGTCGACATAAGTGATTGTCTTGCCGGTCACATCGCTGAGTAATCGCGCGACATCCTTGTAGTCGAACTGCTCCGCACCGGTCATCAGGTAATCTTGCCCAACGTGCTTCGCCGGCTTGTCTGTGAGAATCCTGGCGATAACGTCAGCGATATCCTCCTCCGATACCCAACGGCGACGAGCATCGGTCACGGCCGGCATTAGAAGCTGCTGTTTGGTCTTGACCGGTTCCGCCAGGTACCAGGACAAGTTGAACATGATCCAGCAGGCGACATTAAGGTAGGTCATTGGCAGTCCGCTGGCATCCAGGAGCGGCTTTGCAACCATATGCTGGGCTGCACCGCACCGGGTTGCCAGAACTTCCTGCGAAAGGTCGGTCGCCTTCAAACCGGGAGGCATCGCGGACAGGCGCACGATCTGTGAAACGCCGCCCGCCTCCCGAACAGCATCGATGATGTTAGGCGTCACCAGCGTTTCATCCGTCACGAAGTCTGGCGTGACGATTAACAGCCGATCCACGCCCCGCATCGCCGCTTTCAGGCTCACAGGATCATACCAATCCGCCTGCAGAACCTCTGCGGTGGGAAAACGCTCACGGAGCGACTTGACTCCGCTTTCGCGGCTGGACACGAGACGCAGAATTACGTTCTCACGAATCAGGCGATTTGCTGCAAGGGCGCCGATATTACCGGTGGCGCCCAGGATCAATACTCTTTCCACACTACCTCCTTTACGATGAGCCGCTGTCTTGCGGCGGCTTGACCGTCACTCGACAGACAGCAGCTGCTCTTTTTCCAACAGCGGGGTCGCAGCTTCCACAAATTGCTCGATCCGCTCGGCTGTAGCGTTGTCCGCGTCAAAGAAATAAGCGATCTGCGTATTCTTCAGGCCGCTATATTCGAAGATCCCTTCCACAACCTGTGTCTGAATCGCCTGCGCATAGCCATGGCGTTCATAACCACTCTCGTTGCCGGCGCCCGTTGCGACAAGCAGGACGGGAATGTCGCGCATGTTGCCAATGACTCGCCCATTCTCGTCGACGCGATAAGCCCAGCCTCCGTTAAAGACGCGTTCGAACCATCCCTTCAACATAGAGGGGACCGACCACCAATAAACCGGAAAAACGAACACGAGCATGTCAGCCCGATCCACCCGCGCCTGCTCACGCACGATTTCAGGCGCAAGTTCACTGGCGCCGCGATAAAGCATTACATCCCCCGCCGTCATTGCGGGCGAAAAGCCTTCCGCATGAAGGTCGGCGAATTCCACATTGATGCCCTGTTCCACAAGTTCTTCGCCGATACCATCGGCAATAGAATGGCTGAGGGAGTTTGGAACCGGATGAGTTACAACGATAAGCGCTTTTCGGACCTGATTGCTCATAAGTTTCCTGATAAGTTATTACATTGAATTCGATAATTAATTCACGCCAGAGGCCTCAATTAAAAATGCATCTATTTAATTGACCTGCGCCTTTCGCACTATGTTTACAGCGCCAAGCCTCAGCATTTATTGATTCTTGTCGCCATCTTCCGTTGGAGAAAGTTCATTGCGCGCCTTAGCTTCTTCCACCGCGCCTGAAGATTTACTCTGCCCCCGAGAACCATCAGCCTTATCTGTTTCAATAGCCTTTTGCTGCTTTATCCGCATTTCAGACTCATGAAACCGCTGCGTGTTACGTTCATGGTGCCGTTGCAGGGCCTCCGCACCATCAGCAGCAAAACCAGCGACAGGGGCAACGGCAAGAGACGCGATGACAAAAACTTTCAGGACACTGTTCATAAACTTTTCCAGACTGCATTGAAGATAGCGACTTGGTGTACAGGCCTGCGACATGAAGGCCGCCTGCCAAGGGTGCGCAGTTTACTTGAGCGGAAACTAAAGATAATCTAGCTAAAATCGCACATATATTACGAGAACTCGGACAATGGCGCTGGATCGACTGGAAGCAATGCGGGCGTTCTGCAGGATCGTCGAGATAGGCAGCTTCGGCGGCGCCGCGGAGTCGTTGGGGCTTGCGAAAACTACCGTTTCTGGACAAATCCAGACCTTGGAGTCGCTACTCGGTATCAAGCTGTTGCACCGAACTACCAGAAAGGTATCCCCCACGACTGAAGGGGCGGCGTACTACCTGCGTGCCAGAGCGGTTTTAGAAGATGTCGACGATCTGGAAGCTTCCGTCTCGTTGAGCCGCAGTGCTGCGCGTGGCCGGGTTCGCATTGAAATGCCTGCGGGGGTCGGCTTGCTACTAGTCGTCCCGGCACTGCGCGAATTTACCGCGCAATACCCCAATATCCATTTGGATATTGGTTGCAGCGATCGGGTAGTGGATCTCGTAGAAGAGGGAATTGATTGCTCGATCAGAGGCGGTGTCATATCGGACCCCAACCTGGTGTGCAAGATCATCGGACAAGTTCAACTGGCACTCTGTGCTTCTCCTGACTATCTCCGGGAAGCACCAGACCTTTCATCGCCTGAAGATTTATTCCAACATCGTAATTTGGGCTACAGATTTCCGGCTAATAACCGACGGCACCTGCCCACCATGTTTCGTGGCGACGAATCATTCAGCCTTGATGTGCCGGTATCGATGTACTTTAACAACGGCAGCGCCCATACCGCTGCTGCGGTTGCCGGACTAGGAATTGGGTTCGTACCGCGGGCGGAAGCACAACCGCTTATTGAGCAAGGGCTACTGACTGAAGTTCTTCCGGATTGGAGGTTAGAGGCGATTCCCCTTTCACTGGTCTATCCGTATACCAGGCACCTGTCCGCTCGTGTCAGGGCGTTCACCGACTGGGTGAGTGCTTTGATGCAAAGGAATGAATTCTGGAAGCCTGAATGAGTGCTCACTGAAAACGCAGGCCGCCCCCGTTTCATCCGTCACGAAGTCTGGCGTGACGATGAACAGCCGATCCACGCTTCATCACTTGCCTACCTCCCAACTATGATGTTCCGTCCATCGATTGAGAATGTCAGCTGCACTGTGTTCAAACTCCCTTAACATCTCAGGAGTTGCACTCTGTACGCACAACTCCAATCGATGGCCCGAGGGATCAAAAAAATAGATTGAATGAACAAAGTTCTCATGATTAACCGGCCCCAGCACGTCGATACCTTTCTCCGTCAGGTTGGCTTTTGCACGTAGCAGGCTTTCCATATCCTTGACTCGAAATGCAAAGTGCTGAACCCACACGGGTGTTTCGGGATCTCGACCAGACACCGTACCTTTTTCGTTGGTCAGTTCAAAAAAAGCGATACAACTGCCATCTTCCATCTGAAGAAAAATATGTATATGCGGACTATAAGTGTTCGTGGAGGGGACCCGGTCCGCGCCTGTGGCATGGAAGAATTTCAAACCAAGAACGGTGGTGTAGAAATCAACTGTTTCCTTGGCATCCGCACAGCGATAAGCAGCGTGATGCAGGCCTTTGCAGAGCATGACGATCCTCCAGCTACAAAAATACGCTCCCGAAGAAGCAAAATGGCTACATGGCATTCTTTATCGGCACTGAGGTCGAAGTCTCCACTCCTTCTTCCCGCAAGAAACAGGGATGCCGTTAATGATTTTTGCCGTCCAAAGTACGCACCTCATCATTCAGCAGACCACCTGTGTTCGGCGGGTACTTGGCTATTCCGAATAGACGGGCCTTCGCCGCAAAATAGTCTCGCACCCAACGGAACCGTTCACCGTCCTTCGAAAGGCCAACCGTATCGGCGATGCTTGCAAGACTGATCGTCTTGCCTTGAACACCCCAATTCCCTTCGGCAATCTCATCAATGATCACCATGACACTGGCGCCTTGATCAGGTGAATCGCTCGTTCGCGCAACTTCGACAATCGCATTATTTACAGCAACATGAACATTGGTTTTATCCACTTGACTCATGTAGCCCTCTGGGACATTTACTCGGGCGAGAAACTTGCCGGGGGGATGGACATAGGTTGAATCGGTACGACCGCCGACCCACCAATCCGAGGTGGCCACCTCGCTGAACAGCACCGTGGCAAAGGACATTCCGCCAGATGAACGCGCGCCGCCTTCCATATCCAATAAAACATCGGTGAGACGCTGTGCCAAGGCCGCTTTGCGGTCGGAATCAAGTACCCCTTCAGGGTGATAAACATGTATGACTGGCATGCTTTTTACTCCGAAATAGTTGTCCTCAAGGCGATGTTTCAACGATGAGCAAATCGGCTTCCTCCAATCCCGTTTTGAGATAAATGCAATCAGCACCCCAGATACCGGCACTGTCCCGACGACCGAGAAGCGTGTGATTGCACTCCACTTCGCCCTCCAGTGTGAATACATATACACCGTGGGCAGGTGAACTCGGCCGATACTCCACTGCTACCTCTCGGTCAGTGACCAGTCGCGAGACGGTAACATCCTGGGAAACACGCAAGGCGCCGTCTGCATTGCCGATCAATGTCACCAACGAGTTGCGGTTGGCCAGAGCATTGAAGTGTGCGCGGCTGTAGCTAGGCGGCAACAATAGTTGATCTGGCAACATCCAGATGTAAACGACATGCATATCGTCGGTCGTCAGGTTTAGTTCGCAGTGCTTACCACCTGAACCGGCAGAAAAAGCGTAGTAATCCCCCGGTGTCAGCTGGTCGATATTGCCGACGGTATTTACATGGGTCAGCTGACCTTCCAGTACGAAAGCGCAAATAATGAAGTTGTGATGTGGATGAATGTTGTACCCGCATCCGCTACCGCTGAAGGTCTCATCGCCAAAGACTCGCAACCGGCCAAAGCCCGGATGACCGCTTTGATAAGGACCAAAATTGAAACTGGAGTGACGGGTAAGCACCGCGTCCGGATGGCCGCCGATATACGAAGACGCCTCCCCCGTTGAAAGAAACTTGTTATATCCGCGCTCATGGGCACGCAAAATGAAAGAGTTATTCATGTCGATTACTCATGCTCGAGTCGAGTGCATAGTCGGCTGGCCCGCCGCATAGGGAAGCTCCACCATCTCGAAATGATGTTTTGGCGTACCGCAATCCGGGCAGCACCAGTCGTCGGGGATGTCGATCCAGCGGGTGCCGGGAGCAATGCCATGCTCAGGCAGGCCCAATGCCTCATCGTAGAGAAAGCCGCATCCCAAACAGACGAAACGCTTGAGTCGCTCGCTCATTTATTCCTCCTAAAGAATGCAGTGTCTATCACAGCTTTTATCTATGAATCGCAGCCTTTCCTTACGGTCCTAAGTACTTATTCAGTCAAAACCCTGAATCGGCCGATTTGTGCCTGTTGAGCATAGAACAGCGATGAGCCTTCTGAAAAAAAATTCGCACACGCTGTTTGCAGGAGCGTGATTTGCGCCAAACCGTCGCGACACTTGCGGAAACGGGTAGCTCAGCTGTTTGGGAATCGCCTCTTCGAATCGAGTGCAACCCTTCGCGACGGGTGGCAATCGGCCATGAGCGGACGCTCGTGCTGTGCGGATTATTACCAAATACTTATGCACTATCCGCCGCGAGTCGCTAGGCGCTGGGCATATCCCCCTCCCTGCATGGCGCCTTTGCCTTCGGCCGAGTTGGCCTTGACTAGCGGATAGGGTATAGCTCCTCTGTGCGCGATCATCCAGGCTTGTGCTTTAGCCTGACGGCGGTAATCTTTATCGGACACGGAATGACTCTGACCTCCACGGTTGCAGTCAGAAACATCTATCGGCGCCATCTATCAGTACATTAGGCGCGCAACAGTCAACCACCCCAAGCTTATAGCTTATAAATATGAGAACCCAAGGCTACAGAAAACCATTACTGTCTTAAATATTCAAGGAGCGATAATATGAAACCCTCAAAAATCAAAAAAAACGTTCTTAGCACAACCACCATAAAAATAGATGCCTCCGGATCTCGTGGAACGGGTTTTTTATTTGGCTTCATGATAGACAAAGAAAACCTAGCGCCAATCCTAGTCACTAACAAACATGTATTGGAGGGTGCTAAAACCATTAAGCTTCGCATTTCCACATCAGCTCAGGGTGACTACGAGACCAGAGGCGGTATTGCAGAATACTTAATAACATCTGGTTTGGAGCAGATGATTATCGAGCATCCAGATCCCAGAATAGACCTTGCAGCTATCTGCGTCGGCCCCGTATATAACGATTTGATGAGCAGAAAGCTTTTCGGATATGGAAATATGTTCATCGAAACCGACATAATCACACAGGCCGAGCTCAATGAGATCTCTGTTGCGGACGACATATTAATGGTCGGTTACCCCATCGGCTTGTCCGACGACAAACATAATTTGCCTATCGTTAGACGTGGAATAATTGCAAGTGACCCCAACCTTCCATTTGATGGCAAAGAACAGTTTCTCATTGATTGTGCCTGCTTCCCTGGTTCAAGCGGAAGCCCGGTTGTAACGAAAGAACATTTCTCTCTGACGGACACCACAGGACAGATCCTCGCGTCAAAGAAGCGGAGCGCGTTGATTGGCATTCTATGGGGCGGCCCAGTTCACACCTCTAAAGGTGAGATCATTGTTCAGAACGTCCCAACAGCAGCGGTCCCAATACCGCTAACTCCGCAGATGGTGAACCTTGGGTATGTTATTAATGCATCGAAAATACTGGATCTAAAAGCACTACTTATGGAAAAAACGGAAACATCAGAAATTAATTTTGAACATTCTTTTTTGCCAGCTTAACCTAATCATAACTGCCTACTTACACAATGGCGCCCACACTCAGTCTGTCTAATAAACACGTAGAAGCTTCTCAAAATAATTGTAATATAAATTGGGCTTAAGACAGAACTCCGGGCAACAAAGTATTTTTCACCCCTCGGCAAACAAGAAAAAGATTAATAAGGAGATTTAATTGAAAGAGTTCACTAGTCCCTTCACTAGCATCCCACTAGGTCTTTCTCCTGAGCGACATTTCTCAGAGGCTTTGACGAGATGGAATTACTTTCCAAATCAGAAAGACTCAGCTAGCGAGTTGCCTCCTTGCTTTACAACACGACGTTTTACTCCGGAAATCGCAGTAGAGCTTTCAAAGTTACCTATTCAAGATACTCGAAAACAGCACTGGTTCGATCTTGTTGAATACCGCGTAACTCGATACAACAACATTTCTCGCAACTTGGCTCTACTACATCCGCTCGCTTATGCAAGATTGCATGCAAAAATCATGGCCAACTACGAGGAAATAACGAAGTTGACATCCAGTAACCAGAGCGCCATCCGAGTAGAAGAACATATCGACGGGCGGATGATTATCATGAACTACGAGAGTCATGAAACCCGCACTAATACCGCCCTTGAAGATACCTTTGGGAAACGATTTCGTGCCCATACCGACATTTCTAACTGCTTTGGCTCTGTTTACTCGCATTCTCTTGAATGGGCTATCCAAGGATACGATGAAGCAAAAAAAAATCTTTATGCAAAGCCAAAACATTGGAGTAGCCTTCTAGATATCGCATTCAGAAATACGAAAAGAAACGAAACCTCTGGCCTTCCTATAGGTCCCGCAGCCTCCAACTTAGCTGTAGAGATAATTTTATGCAGAATTGATAAAGTTCTCGACGAATATGGTTTTATTTTTACAAGGTATATCGATGATTACACAGCGTATTGCGAAACACATGACGAGGCACAAAATTTTATCCGAATGTTGGGGCAAGAGCTATCAAGCTATAGACTATCCCTAAATTTAAATAAAACCTCCATCAAGGAATTGCCCGAGCCCTTGCAGGACTCATGGACATCTTCGCTAAACAACGCTCTCCCCAAACGTACGGACAATGAAGGAATACTCACACTAAGCACTAGCGAAGCTATTAATTTTCTTGATTTCGCCGTTCGTCTCAACAAAGAAACTCCAGACGGTAGCGTGCTTAGGTATGCTCTCAGTGCAATTGCCCCTCGAGCAAGTAATGAAACTGCGGTTGCCGTTTTTAACTATGCATTAAATCTCTCTTGGCATTTCCCAGCGCTGCTTCCGCTACTCGAAAAAATTGATGCTCGATCCGATGCGTATGATATAGATGCAACACACGACAAGCTAAACAAAATCATTACAATCAATGCACTGCATAGGCGATCTGATGGTATGTGCTGGGCTCTTTATTACTTAAAGCAGCTTAATCGCGAGCCAGGCGGCAATCAAATTACAGAAGTGATTAATTCTAAAGACTGTGCAGCAATCACTATGCTATGCAAGTTCAGCAGCTCCATGGCTCTGGTTAAAGAATATGCATTAAGGATTATCAACGACGCAACGCTCTATGAGCTAGACCAAAATTGGCTATTGCTTTACGAGCTTTTTCTACATGATCACATTGACGATCCCTACCCCAATGAGAGTACATTCGCCATCTTGAAGAAATACGACGTGTCCTTTTTGTATCCTGCTGAAAGATCAAGCCACGCAGAACAATTCTGCCACGTTCTTTCTAATCCATTCCAAATCCCCGGTCAAACAATGCCCTTCAATCAGTGGATGCGAAGACTTGAAGCACCACCACTTCCTCCCAAACCACCGTCTCTTTTTGCATGAGTCTGCGAAGAACGGAGCACCCTTGCCCGGATTGATTGAGTCTCTCAATTTTTTGGAAGTGAAGAACTGAACCTCAGTAACTTTCTTTACAACCTGGAAGTCCCTTTGTGGTTGAAAGCAGTCCTTCGCCAACGACTGCTTTTGGCCGAATGCTGCCTGTCACAAAGGGCCGCAGTCGGCCAACAGCGGACGTTTGTGAGGAAGCTATTTCCAGCAAGGTTTGGCTAACCTACCCTGCCATGGGGTAAGGAATGATAATGTTCTAGTCATTGTTGCTTGAGCATATGCCCGCGCATAAAATTTGTTCTCACGGACTTTAAAAATGGATACGATTTTCACCCTAAATGCAAGAGGAAATATTTTCCTCGAAGTAACTAGCGATGCTTTTGAAATTTCTCAGTCGAGAATGATGATCGAAATTCAATCTATGTTTCAAAATACCGTTCGTGATCTCAAGAAGAGCGGCGTGGACTATGCAAACTTAAAAACAGCGCTAGTTCCATCTTTAGAGCATAACGAAATTGGACTTATTTTCGATTCGACGGCAATAGAATCTAGCAGTTATGGTCGCGAGGCAATGCAGGCGATTGTACCTTTTCTGGATCCTAGAAGCACACAGAGTATTCTCGCTGGAGACCTCGTCGCGAGCAACGAAAAGCAAGAACTTGTATTCAATCTACTCTGTGAGAACTTGATCCTTACAAAATCGTTCGAATATAAACACAGCAACCTTCTTTTTTGCGTGTATTTAACGAATGTCACCGATGCGTCTTTGGAGAGAATCCATGAAGGGTTAAAATCATTTTCAGCGTATCTGGGATTCATTCCGACCACTTACGCTTCCTCAGTAAAGTCCTACCTTTCTACTATTTTAGTAAATGTATGCATAAAACGAGAGAACCTGATCATTCTCCCTCATGAGGATGATCGGTCGAACGATGAAAATATTAATATCACATTCTATCCATTTGAGGAACTTGGATTTCAAATACGGAGCATTCAATCGCACGACTTCAGCCACTTCCTTAGCTATAAAATCGAACGGCCGACTTGGCCAGGATTCGGGACAGATACGCACTTCTCACTCAATGCAATTTCGGGTGTAGTATCTCCGTTAGCAGACATGGATATTCAAATAGACGACGCGAAATATGAGTACCTAATAAAAGCAGGGAAACTGATAAAAGGTGATCTTGTTGAACTTGATAAAGTACAACTGGCGAATCTAATACGGTCGAAGATTGAAGCAAGCTATGTATATAATCTTCGCTATTTGAAAGATCATGATGTGAAAATATTCAACGTCGTAATTGAGGTTCCACGATCCGCGTCAGGCCGCATCGCCCGCATGAATGTTGCTCTAGAGTACAAGCCTGATGATCATCTTCTCAGGATGATCACACTCTACTAGTCGGTTTCTGACCCAGAATTGCCCATGGTGATGCTAGCCATACCGAAAACAGGTTGGCGCTAGCGTCTACGGGCTTCCTAGGAGCTTCTTCGCAATCTCACCAGTTTCCTCAGCCGATTTATCTTCGACTGCTCCGAACTCAGTTTCAACGCCCTTAAAAAGTGCCCGCAATATGGAAATGGACGTGACTGATTGCTTGCCAGACAGGAACCCTATTGTTCTGCCAACCGGTCACTACTGGCAGCTTTTGGCCACTCTCTGCCTGTCATCACCGGCATCAGTCGACCCAAAGCAGTCGCTTGGAAAGGTGAAGGAACGACCAAAAGCTGACGATACTGTGATGCATTGATAGTCTGTATACGCGCTCAGTCGAGTAGGCCTTTTCCTCATAAACTACTCAGGCTCCACTCGCAACACCGAACGCATGACACAAGGATATCCCTATGACACTCGCTGACTTGCAACGGCTATCCGTATCTCAAAGCGAACTGGTTCTTCCCTATCCCCTCGCGATTACAGCTTTGCAACTCCTGGAGGCAACCGGCGCTATCCCGATGGGATGGGAGGGGTGGTTACGCTACCCAGACGGCAGGTTGGGACATTCCGACATGCACCAAGGCACCACTGACACTTCAGCGCTTTCTTCATCAGAGGCGTATAGCTGGGCCAAAGTCTCCATGAGACTGTCGCAAAAGGAACACGAACTCCAGAACGAGACTACCGATATCAAGCTGCTTTTTTGCATCATTTTGAATGCTTGAAAATGCGCCGCTGAACGATTTAGCAAATCTGTTTCGTCGTCAGGTTGAATCCGGCCAGGAACGGACGATCGAGTCTGGTGAAAAGCTCAGTATTAGGAGTGAAGCAATGCAATGTAGTTGTGGCAGTCGGGGCGACCTCGTAGAGATTGGTCATCACTATGCGGAGTTTGTCGCTGGTTTACGCTGCCTTGAGATAGGCCAATGGATCAAACTATTGCAGTGCCTTGATTGTGGTCAGTTTTGGCGAACGGATGAATGGGATAAATACCAAACCCTGTATGCGTTGAAGTTGAGTTCGCCAAAGGGCTGGGAGTCGGTCGATATAAAATCCTTGATAATAGAGCGTATGGTTGAGAATCACGGCGGATTAGATGCGTCTTTTTGTCTAGCTAAGAACTGCAAGCTACACGCACTCAAAGGACGAGCATATTGCGGCCAACATTTTTACGACACTGGTGCAAGAGCTTGAGCAAGCTGATAGGGCTGACTGAAATCTGCCAATTGCTGCCTGTCGCCACCGTCCGTTTTGGGTCGACTGCTGCCTTTCACGACCGCACGTAATCGACCCAAAGCTGCCGTTGGAAATGGTGCAATCGGAGTTCCGATTGGCGCACCGGGACTATAGTGTCAAAGCCAATAAGCGTTCAAAAAACTCTCTCGGCAAATTGAAAGGATTCGTATGAAGCAGAAATCTGTTTTCAACGTCCTCGCGTGCACCACCTTCATATTCATGGCCGGCGCTTATGCCGATGAGGCTTCGACCAAGCCAGGCGCAACGCCAGTGACGGTTGATAATTTCGTGAGGGCGGAGTCAGACCTGTACATCGGTTCACTGGCGAAACAGGGTGGCCTCGGCAAGCTGCTTCATCGCCGCGAAGCGGCCGACATTGAGCACCAGACGGTCATACGGCTCAATCGAGACACGCTTTACACCTCGGGGGTTTTCGACCTCGATGCGGGCCCGGTAACCATTACACTGCCTGATCCCGGTAAACGCTTCATGGCGCTGCAAATCATCAGCGAAGACCACTACACCCCGAATGTATTCTACGGCGCCGGCACGTACACCCTTACCCGCGAAAACGTTGGCACCCGTTATGTGGTCACCGCCATTCGTACGCTGGTCGACCCCAATAACCCGGATGACGTCAAACAGGTCCACGCGTTACAGGACGCTGTCAGCGTGAGCCAAAAGAATCCCGGCACGCTGGAGCTGCCGTCGTGGGATGCCGCCAGCCAGAAGAAAGTCCGCGATGCACTGCTGGTGCTGTCTTCAACTATTCCCGACTTCAGGAAGGCGTTTGGCACTCAGGCCGACGTTGATCCCGTGCGCCACTTGTTGGGGACTGCTGCCGGCTGGGGCGGCAACCCGGACAAGGATGCGATCTACCTGAACGTGACTCCGGCCAACAACGATGGGAAAACCGTGTATCGCCTCACGGTGAAAGATGTTCCCGTCGATGGCTTCTGGTCCGTCAGCCTCTACAACGCAGAAGGATACTTCGAGAAGAACGCCGCCAATGCGTACACGCTGAACAATCTGACGTCGAAAAAATCGAATGACGGTTCGATCGCGATTCAGTTTGGTGGGTGTACCGCGCAGACTGCCAATTGCCTGCCGACCATGAAGGGCTGGAATTACACCGTGCGGTTGTATCGACCAAAATCTGAAGTTCTTAGCGGCGCGTGGAAATTCCCCGACGCCAAGCCGGTTAACTGAACCAGCCGTTCGACCGGCGCCGAGTGATCGCCAAGACTCTTAGCTGTCCTTCCCGAAGGGCAGCTGAGGGTCGTTTGCTATCCTCGGCCCGAACATCCGCCGATTTGTGTGTCGTTGGCCTCGGCGCTATCGTTTCCGGACCGCTGAGAAGTCAGCGGTCGGGCTTGGAAACTCGCGGCTTTGAAAGACCTGCTATTGATTCCGCCCCGACAGTCGATCAGGCGCAGAGCGCAATCCCGACTGCATACCTGGCGCGGTCTCAAGCACTTCGCCAAAGCTGCCCTCCGTGATAGCCGCCTTCGTTCGCTGACCGCGCGAGTCATAAGACTGCCGACGTTCAATCCAGCGACGCAGTGCCAACAGCAACGCACTGACAAACCCGTACATCACCGTGACGATAAACGCCGATTGCAGCAGCGACTGCGGCGCGAAACTCGATATCTGCTGTGAACGACGCAACAATTCTTCGTACGGAATGATGTACCCCAGCGACGTGTCCTGGACGATCGCCAGAACGGAACTGACCAACGCTGGCAACATCAGCTTTAGCGCCTGTGGCAATACCACCCATATCATCGCTTGATGATCGCGCATGCCTATGGACAGCGCGGCCTCCTTCTGCCCGCGCCCCAACGAAAGAATACCCGCACGTACCACCTCTGCCGTCATCGCGCTGTGATGCAGCACCATGCCGAAAATCAGGTAGCCCAGGGCCGACCAGTGCAACCCGAGCGAAGGCAGCAGGATGACGGTAAACAGAATCAGCAACAGCAGCGGTACCGCACGGAAGCAGCCAATGTAGCCTGCCGCCAGCGTGCGCACCCAGAACCTGTTCGACAACCGCGCCAGCGCTAGCGGTACGCCAAGGCTGAAGGCTAATACCGTGCTGATCAATGCAGCCAGCAAGGTGGCCATCAGACCGTCAAACAAGAACTTCAAGGTGCCCGGATGCAGGAAGATTTTCCAGCGTTGGGCCTCGAACTGACCACTCGCCTCCAGGCGATGGCCGACCGCAAACATCAAGCAGAACAACAGCACCACGCCCATCACCGAAATGATCCGGTTACGCCGTCTGGCAATCGGACCCGGCGGCTCGTAAAGCAGGTTATCCGCGCTCATCGCAGCACCGCCATTTTTTGCTCAAGGAAGCGGAAAAACAGACCCGAGGGAAGGGTCAACAGAAAATAGGCCGCCATTGCTCCGAGGAACGTCGGCACTGCCAGGGCGGTGTCGAAGTTGATTTTTTGCGCGGTGTAGGTGATATCCGCCACACCAATCGCGGCGCCGATGGCCGACGCCTTGATCTGAATGATGAACAGATTGCCCAGCGGGGCGATCACCGACTGCACGGCTTGCGGCAAGACCACTTCGCCCAGTATCTGGTCGAAGCGCATGCCGATACTGCGGGCCGCTTCGATCTGCCCGATGGGCACGGTGTTGATTCCCGACCGCACCACCTCGCAGATCCAGGCCGCGCTGTACAACCCCAGAACCAGGACCGTAGAGGTGAACAGCGAATACATGAAGCCCAGCTTCGGCAGGCCGAAAGTGAACAGCAGCAACAACGCCAGCAGCGGCATCATCCTCATGAGCTCTACGTAACTGCTGGCAAACCAGCGAAAGGGTGGCCAAGGGCTCACCCTCATGATTGCCAGAAGCAGTCCGAGAACGAGCGCAATGGCAAAGGACAGCAGGGTCAGTTGCACGCTGACCGCAATGCCCCCCAGGAAGCGTTCGATATAAGACATCAGGCTCACCTCTGCCGATCTTTACTGTTCGATCACTGGCACCTGTGGCGCGCCTAGTCCCTCTTGCAGATCCTTCCCGTACATTTCCTTCCACTGGCCATCTTTGATGGCGGCGCTCAACTGGCTGTTGAGCCAGTCACGCCACACCGTATCCTCCTTGATGACTGCAATGCCGTAAGGCTCTTCGGTGAACGGCGTCCCGACCACTCGCAATTTTCCGGGTTGACGCATGGACTCGCCGACCAGCGTCGCACCGTCGTCGACATAGGCGTCGAAACGCTTGTCGATCAGCCCCTCGACGCAAGCCGAGGCATCGCTGAACGTCACGATCTTGGCCGTAGGCGCCAATGGCTTGAGGTTGCGTTCTACGGTGGTGCCGCTCAGAACGCAGACCGTCTTGCCATCGAGGTCGGCAGTCTTTTTGATCGAATCGTCATCCACGCGGACCAGCGAATCCTGGCCGGCGAGATAGTACGGCCCCGCGAAGCCAATGACCTTTTTGCGTTCATCGGTCACGGTCATGGTTGCTATGACCATGTCGACGCGTTTGTTTTCGACCAGCGGAATGCGGTTTTCCGGCGTAGTGCTGACCCATTCGATGTTGTCTTCGGAGCCGGTGAGCTTCTTCGCCAGCATTCGGGCCAGGTCAGCCTCGAAACCTTCAACCTCGCCGGTCATGGGGTTGCGAGACGAAAACATCAGGGTATTGAGCGAGCTGCCAACGACCAGCTTGCCGCGCTTCTGGACCTTGGCCATGGTCGAATCGGCCGGGAACTGCTCAACGGTAGAGGCCGATGCGAACGAGGCAAAAATGCAGGTAGCCAGGAGGGAGATGCCGAGGGAAGCGATTCGATTTGAGCGCATGGTTGTTATCTCTTGTTCTTGTGATGTTTTTGAGTGAATCAGTGTGCAAGGACCTTGGACAGAAATTCGCGGGCGCGCTCCGAGCGAGGGGCGCTGAAAAATGTCTCGGGCGGCGCACTTTCGACGATCCGACCGGCATCCATGAAAATGATGCGATCGGCGGCGGAGCGTGCGAAGCCCATTTCATGGGTGACGACCACCATCGTCATCCCGGTGCGGGCCAGATCGACCATGACCTTGAGCACCTCGTTGACCATTTCCGGATCGAGCGCCGAGGTAGGTTCGTCGAACAGCATCACGCTGGGCTTCATCGCCAGTGACCGGGCCAGCGCCACACGCTGTTGCTGGCCGCCCGACAGCTCAGCGGGATAAGACGTTGCCTTGTGTGCCAGACCGACCTGGTCAAGCAGTTGCAAGGCCCATGCGTCTGCATCCACGCCGCGCATGCCGAGGACTTTTCGTGGGCCCATTGCGACGTTCTGCAACGCGGTGCGATGGGAAAACAGGTTGAAACTCTGGAAGACCATTCCGACCTTGGCGCGCATCTTTGCCAGAGCCCCGCCCTCTTCCGGCAGGCGCTCGCCGTGCAGGAAGATATCGCCATTGGTGACGGTTTCCAGGCGATTGATGCAACGGCACAGGGTCGATTTGCCAGAGCCGGACGGGCCGATGATCACCACCACCTCACCGGGCTGGACCTCCAGGTCAACATCAAACAACACTTGCTGACTGCCGAAAAACTTGTTGACGGCGCGCAGCGAAATGGCAGGCGTTTGTTGAGTGAGCGATTGAGCCGATTGCATGGTTTCTGGTCTGCCTTATAGATCTGACACGTGCCCGGCAGGCACCCCGACTAGACGAACTTCAATTGCACCGTGGCTTTCAATTGACCGGCCCGCGAACCGTTGTAACTTCTCAACACCGGATCGGCCCACGGTGCCAGCAGCGGAATGTCGCTGTCCTGTTCCAGCACACCCAGTTGCTTGAGCACCGCGATGGTCACCGCGAATACGCTGGGGAAATCGCCGTCACTGATCTTGACCGCCACGCCCAAGCCACGGCTGCGGATGCCGATAGTTTGCACGCCATCGGCACCGGTTTTCGCGACCCAGTCACCATTCGAGGACAGCGTAATGCCCAGGTCGGCGCGACCGGTCCCCGAGACCATTTCCGGATGGCTGCGCATGGCATCGAACAACCGCTGCAGTACTGGATCGAGGCTGGCGTCGCCAGCATCGGCACTGGCCAACCGCGCCCACAAAAGGGCCAGGCGCGACAACGGCATGCCAAGGTTTGGCGCATTGCAGCCGTCGATTCCGGTCCAGAGCTGATCTTCCGCAACCCCTGTCAAGGCTGCGACGACACTTTGGATATCGCGCTGCAAGGCATGTTCGGGGGACAGATAGTTTTCACTGGACAAGCCATGCAGACGGCAATAGGCGAGGAAACCGCTGTGCTTGCCGGAACAGTTGTGGTGGCGCTGATCGTATCGAAAACCCTGGGGCGGCAGATTGTCCGCGGTGTAGAAATCGGGCAGATGGCAACCACATCCCAAGTCGGTGGATGCACGCTGGATTTTCGAGAGCATGCCACTCACAGCATTCACGTGTGAGGTTTCGCCCGAGTGGCTGGCGCACATTATGGCCACTTGCTCATCGGAGAAGCCGAAGTGCTCGACACCGCCATCCCGGACGAACGGAATGGCCTGGAACGGCTTAAGCGTGGAGCGGGAAAACGTCATGCTACCGGGATCGCCGGCATAGGCCAGCAGACACCCTTCGTTATCAACGACAGCCACCGATCCCCAGTGGATGCGCTCCACATGTTCGTTTCGAGTAGCAATGGCCAATGGAACGTGTGCGGGAAAATCCATAATGATCTCGATACTCCAAAGTTCGCCACAGGGATCTGCGTCCCTATCGACGAATACGTGGTCGGTTGGATGAACGACGTGCGCACTTCGATCGAAAATGAGTCTATATTCAGCCAAATACTGATGGAATATCGCGAAACAGAATTCGGTTTTGCACACAACGCAAAGGCAACCACTTCCACCATGACGTCTGAAACGGCACGTATCGATCACCTGGGGGTCATGAGAGCACTGGTCAAAGTGGTCGAATCGGGCACCTTTTCCGCAGCGGCCCGGGAGATGCACGTCTCCCCTTCAACCTTGACCCGCATGATCACGACGCTGGAAAAATCGCTGGGCACGACCTTGCTGCATCGCACCACGCACATCGTCGCCCTGACGGAAGCGGGCCAGATCTATCACGCGCGGGCATTGTCGATGATCGCAGATCTGGACGACACCCTGCGTGTCGTCAGCGATCTCAACCTTGCACCCAGCGGCCCCTTGAAACTTGTTTCGCCGGTGGCGTTCGGCAGACGGTTCCTGGCACCGCTGATCGCGCCATTCCTGCAGATGTATCCGGGTATCCAAATGGATCTGCGGTTGACCGACAACCACAACGACATGATCGTCGGCGGATTTGACCTGGATATTCACGAGGGCGAAAACCATCTCGAAAACCTGGTCGCCTACCCGATCTGCCGCAACGATTCATTGCTGTGCGCCACCCCCGACTATCTGGCGCGCAACGGACATCCAGCCTCCCCCGCCGAACTCAGAGCACATAACTGCCTGATCTACCTGCACCCCGACAGCGATCCCCATTGGTACTTCATAAAGGATGATGTAAAGCACTCGATTTTCCCCAAGGGCAATCTGCAATCGGACAACTCGGAGCTGCTGCTTGAAGCCGTCTGTGGCGGCCTGGGCATTGCGGAATTTGAGATCTGGCTGGTGCGTGACTTGCTCTTGAGCGGTGAATTGCAAATCGTGCTGCCTGAATATTGGTTTGTTAATTCACTGACCGGAAATCAAATTTATATGGCTTACCTTCCCAATCGACGTTACTCGACGAAAGTCAGGGTGCTCCGCGATTTTCTTGAAGACCGACTCAAGGGTATAGGGGAACTGCCTCCTGAACTTTTCAAGCATCGGCCATGCGAAAAGCAGACTCGATAATTTGAGTGTCGACTGGTTTCGACTTCACCGCGCTCACGCCTGATCCATAGCCTCGACCACGCCCCTATCCTCACCCAGGAACCCGCCGCTTTGATGCTGCCACAGCCGCGCATAGACGCCGTTCTTAGCGAGCAGTTCGCTGTGGGTGCCCTGCTCAATGATGCGTCCTTCATCCATGACGATGAGCCGGTCCATGGCCGCAATCGTAGACAGCCGATGAGCAATGGCGATGACGGTCTTGCCCTGCATCATTTCATCGAGGCTTTCCTGAATGGCCACTTCGACTTCCGAGTCCAGCGCGCTGGTGGCCTCGTCAAGCAGCAGGATCGGGGCGTTCTTGAGCATCACCCGGGCAATCGCGACGCGTTGGCGCTGGCCGCCCGACAGCTTTATGCCGCGCTCCCCCACAAGGGTGTCGTAGCCGGTATGGCCTTGCCGGTCGCTCAGTTGACTGATGAATTCATCGGCCTGGGCACTGGCCGCGGCGCTGCGGATTTGCGCGTCGGTCGCGTCGGGCCGGCCGTAGGCGATGTTGTCGCGAATGGAACGGTGCAGCAGGGAAGTATCCTGGGTGACCATGCCGATGGAGCCGCGCAGGCTTTCTTGCGTCACTTGTGCGATGTTTTGGCCGTCGATGCGAATCACCCCGCTGTCGACGTCATAAAAGCGCAGCAGCAGGTTGATCAGCGTGGATTTGCCGGCGCCGGAGCGGCCAACCAGGCCGATTTTTTCGCCCGGGCGGATGCTCAGGCTCAGGCCATCGAGCACTTGGCGTTCGCCATTGTAGTTGAAGCGCACATTATCGAAAGTTACCGCGCCGCCGGACGTCACTAGCACACCCGCGCCCGGCACATCCTGCACCTTGGCGCCCTGGATAAGGGTCGCCATGCCATCCTGGACGGTGCCGATACTTTCGAACAGCGAGGTCATTTGCCACATGATCCAGTGCGACATGCCATTGATACGCAACGCCATGGCAGTGATCGCCGCCACGGCACCTGCACCCACCTCGCCCTGGTGCCATAGCCACAGGGCATAACCACCCGCGGCCATGATCAACGCCACGACCAATGCCTGGTTGACGATCTCGAACTGGCTGACCAGGCGCATCTGGCGAAAGCCGGTCTGCTTGAAATCCTCCATCGCTGCACGCGCGAAGTGCGCTTCTCGATTGGAGTGGGAAAACAGCTTCACCGTCGTGATGTTGGTGTAGGCGTCTGAGATTCGCCCGGTCATCATCGATCGCGCATTGGCCTGCTCCTGCCCGACTTTCCCCAGGCGCGGCACGAAGTACAGCATGGCCAGCCCGAACAATACGACCCAGGCCACGAACGGAAGCATCAGTTTCAGTGCGAAGCCGCCGGCCAGCGCGATGATCGCGATGAAATACACTCCGATGCCCGGTGCGATCTCGATAAGGGTGAATAACACGTCGCGCACGGCTAGCGCCGTCTGCATCACCTTGGTGGTGACGCGTCCGGAAAACTCATCGGAAAAAAACGAAAGGCTTTGTCGCAGCATCAGGCGATGGAAGTCCCAGCGCAGCCGCAACGGCAGGTTGATCGCCAATATCTGGTGCTGCACCATGGTGCGCAACGCCACTAGCCCGACGCTGGCCACCATTACGATGCCCATGCCCCACAACACGCGACTCTCCTGCTCAGCCGCATCACCGCCTGCCTGCCAGGTCGAAAGCAGGTCCACGACCTGCCCGAGAAAAGAAAACAGCCAGGCTTCGTAAATCGACACACCGGCACTGAGCAGCGCAAGTGCGAGGATGTAACCTCGGGCGCCCCGCGTGCAGGCCCACAGAAATCGAGCCAGGCCATCGGGTGGCGGCGGGATCTCGTCCGGAGGAAAGGGGTCGAGCCTTCGTTCAAATGCACGAAGCATGGGGGTCTCCAAAACGATCAAGTTGAGGGGGATTCTGCCATTGAACGTCATTCATGGCTTGTCGCAAGTATCGCGATAGCTCGGTCCAGGCCAGACCGTCGCCATCCGCCCCATTGCTGCCTGTTGGTGAGAGACAGCTAATGCAGAATAACGTCGTTGAAAACGCTGAGCCGTTTCAAGCCTGTCCAGTAGGACCCGCGCCGCGAATCAGCATGTTCAGTCCATGTTCAAACGCGGCAGTGTGGCCTTGGCGCCGATAGTGTTCCAGCGCCACCGATAGCAGCGGGTAATGGGCAGCCCCCTCGTCCAGACTCGGGTCGGGTGCACGCTCTGACTCGGCTTGCTCTTCGAGCACGCAACCTACGGTGTAGCGGCTAATCGCTACGAGCACATCAAGTGCTTGTGTCGCTGAGAAACCGGCGTCGACCAAAAACCTCAGTTGTCGCTCCGAGGGTTCCAGGTCGTCTAACGTCGCTTCGGTACCCGCATGAATTCTTGCACCGTCGCGACGACTGAGCAGAGCATCGCGAAAACTATTGGCAACCCGCCAAAGAAACGCATCCCAAGTGTCGTCCTCGCGTGGGGCGCGATTTTTGTGCGCCAGCATCAGGATGCGGTCATTCATGGCATCGAGCAGCTTGCGCCGGCTCTTGAAGTGCCAATACAACGCTGGCTGCTTAACCCCAAGGCGTTGAGCCAATGCCCGGGTAGACAGTGCGTCCAACCCTACCTCATCAAGCAAACTCAATGCTTCGTCCACGATCCGTTCGCAATCCAGGCTCATGTGCAAGTTGTCTCCATTACTTATCACTGATAAAGTTGCTTATCGCCGATAAATTAGCATGCCAGGGCTTTCCATGAAACTGACTTTGTCCGCCGTGTTCATCACCGCCATTCTGGATGCCATGGGTATCGCGTTGACACTTCCGATCATGCCATCGCTGCTGCGGGATGTTGGCATGGACGGGACTACCGGCTGGGCGCTGGGAGTATTCATTGCGGTGTATCCACTCATGCAGTTTTTGACGGCTCCGTTGATGGGGTCTCTCTCTGACCGATACGGGCGCCGTCCGATTCTCTTGATGTCGCTGGCGGCCCAGATGCTGTCCTACACCTTTCTCGTTTTTGCCCCGTCCTATGAACTACTGCTACTGGCTCGTGCTGTGGCGGGTATAGCGGGAGCGAGCACCGCGGTTGTCTCGGCGGTCATTGTGGATGTAACTCCCGATACCCAACGCGCTCGCCGTTTCGGTCAGTTAGGGGCCTGCATCGGGGTGGGTTACATCCTCGGGCCTACGATGGGCGGGATTCTGGGCGGCTATTGGGTTCGCCTTCCGTTTGTTGCCGCAGCGGGGCTCGCGCTCGCCAATTTGCTCTGGACCGCATGGGTCCTGCGAGAAACGAAGCCTGCAAGCGAAGAGAGAGAGGCGACGCCTCTGCTCAACCCACTGGCGGCCCTGCGCTGGGCAGGACAGTTTCCTTCGCTGTCACCCTTGTTGATAGTGTTTGCACTGATAACGCTTGTCGGCGAGATCGCTGGAACGATCTGGGTGGTTTACGGCGAGGATACATTTGCGTGGTCAGCCGTCACGGTCGGCATTTCGCTGACGTGCTTTGGCTTGTTTCATGCGCTGGCTCAAGCATTTCTAGCCGGGCCGCTCGTAAGCCGTTTCGGTGAAAAGCGAGTACTGATACTGGGGATATTGGCCGATAGCTGCGCTTTTTTTCTCATCGCAATGGCAACGAGTGGCTGGGTCGCCTTCGCGTTGACCCCGCTTTTTTGCATGGGAGGACTGGCTGGGCCGGCTATACAATCCTTGATCAGTTCAGCGGTATCCGACCAGCAGCAGGGTCGCCTGCAGGGGTTGATGGGGGCAATTACCGGCCTGGTGACGGTGATCGCGCCCGTCCTGGCCAGCACGACCTATTTCGCCACCCGCTCCTCGCAGCCGGGAACTGTCTGGGTCGTAGGGGCAGGTTTATACCTGGCAGGACTGGTTATTTTCGCTGTTGTGGGGCCGCGGGCAGATGACCGAAAACGTCAGTCGGCCCGATATGATCAGCATCAAAATGAAATCCCGTCGCCCTGATAAGGAGGATCAAGTCGAAGAACACCGGCCGGTTGTACGCAGGGCAAAGCGATCAGCGCGAAACGGCCATCCAGCCCGCGCACCCCGTCATGACCCCGGCTGACGTTCTGTTCAGACGTTGCATGGCTTTCGGCGACTGGATGGCGCGTTTGATTTGCGATGCGGTCACCAGATAAGCCAATTGGATGGCGAGATCGATCCCGATGCCGAGTGCAGTGATGAAGATCACTTGCGGCCAGGACAGCGCCGTTAGATCAAAGGCATGCGGCAACACCGCGCCGAAAAACACCACGGCCTTCGGATTACTCAGTGTCAGAATGGCGCCTGCCAGAATGCCTCGGCTGGTTGAGCGCTGCGGAGGCTCTTGAGGGTGCTCGGTGTTTTTCGACCATAAGTTCCAGGCGATGAACAGAATGAAGGCAACACCGAGCCATTTCACGGCGATGAATGCCTGCTCGAATTGCAGCGCCAGTGCGGCCAGGCCGAGGGTGGCGACCAACAGCCAGGCAGCATTGCCCAGCACCATGCCCGCGATGAAGGGCATTGTTGACCTTGCGCCGCGCGACACCACTTGCCCCAAAAGCGCCCCCTGAGCGGGGCCGGGAATGGCCGCGGCAATCGCGAATGGCACGACAAAAAACCAGATCGAAGCAGTAGCACTCATGTGCGAGGTCTCCATGTGTCTTGATATACCAACCGGTACGCAGCGAGAGCGCGCCACCGATCTGGCTTTATACTCTAGCTGATACCATTCAAGAATTGACAAGCTGGGTAGAAAGACATGAACCGTCGTAAAAAAATAACGCAGTTACTAAAAGCTCACGCCAAAAAAGCCAGCGCCAAATTGGCACCGGCCAACAAGTCCAAATACATCAGCAAAGCTGACCGATTGAAACTCGCGGCGCAAGCCAGTGACGACTCAACCCTGTCCTCTGAGGGCTGATCTGGCGCAGACCGCCCCTCACCCAGCTGTTTTCGCCTTGCCTGCCGGGCGCTCGGCGACTTTCAGTGCAAACCGGATTCAAGCCAGCAGCTCGGTAATCCACCGGGCCTGCCGGGCGATTTCCTGCAACTTCTCTTCAGGCACGGCTTGCCGCGCTCGGGCGAAGTTGCTCAGTGTTTTCTGCTTCTCGCGCAATATGCGCTGCCACTTGAGCAGGAACGCCGGGCTGCGCGCCTGCATTTGCAGCGGGCCGAAGTACAACTCTTCGGCGGTGTACAGCACCGGCCCGGCGCGTTCGGCGACGATGATTTCGTAGTCGAAGCGGTTCTCCCGCAACAACTCCTCGCAGAGAATGCGGTAACCGTTTTCCATCAGCCATTGGCGCAGTGGCTGCTCGCCGCCATTCGGTTGCAGGATCAACCGTTCCTTACCGCTCAGGCGCGCCTTGCCGCGGTCGAGGATGTCGCGGATAGTCTCGCCGCCCATGCCGCAGACGCTGATCGCGGTGATCTGGTCTTCCGGTTCGATTGCCGCCAGCCCATTGGCCAGGCGCACGGCGATTCGCAGCGCCTGGCCATTCTCGCGGACGGTGCGTTCGGCGGCGTGAAACGGCGTCAATGCCACCTCGCCGGCCACCGCCGCGGTGATGGCACCACGGCGCATCAACGCGACCGGCAGGTAACCGTGATCCGAGCCGATATCGGCCAGCCGCGCACCTGCGGGCACATGCGCCGCCACGCGTTCCAGACGCATGGACAATGTCTGTTGGTTCAACCACCGTTCCTTTTTACCGCGAATGCCCGGCGCCATTGGCCAGGTCGGGGCGCGATTCTGTCGAGCAACGCCTCGAATTTCAACTTATACGCTCACCGAGCTGCTTCGACCCGACCGAACAGTGAACTCGCGAGCAACGCCTCCAGCCCCATGGGCTTGGCAAAATAGTAGCCCTGGGCCTGCCCTGCGCCCATTTCGCGCAGCAAGTCCAGCGTCGCTTGATCCTCGACGCCTTCGGCCACCACACTCAGGTCCAGCGATTCGGCCATCCGCACAATCGCCCGGACAATCGCGCGACTGCGCGCACTGGTGGTCAGTTCGAGGATGAACGACTTGTCGATCTTCAAGCCGCTGAAACGGTATTGATGCACGTAGCTCAGGGATGAAAACCCTGCACCGAAGTCATCGAGCACCACCGACATGCCGTTATCGGCCAGTTGCTGCATGGTCAGCCGGGCAATCGCCGGCTCGGCCACCAGCGCACCTTCGGTCAGCTCCAGGCAGATCCGCGACGGCGCTACCTGATAACGCGTCAGCAGTGCCAGCACATCACTGGCGAAATCCGGGCGCGTCATGCTGTAGCTGGAGCAGTTGACGTGCACCGGGGGCCAATTGGCGTGTTCAGGCTCGGCGAGGATCACGGCAATGCTGGTCAGCATGTACAGGTCCAGTCGACCGATCAGACGCAGGCCCTCGACATCCGGCAGAAACTCGCCCGGCGCAATCACCCGGCCACCCGGCTGATGCCAGCGGATCAGCGCTTCAAAGGCCAACAATTCACCGGTCTCGACACTGACAATCGGCTGAAAATACGGCACCAGTTCGTCGGTGCGTTTGAGCGCGTTGCGCAAGGCCCCTTCACGCTCGACCTGGTCCGAAACTTCCCGGCGCACTTCCTGATTGAACACCGCGTAGCTGTCGCGCCCGGCACTCTTGACCCGGTACATCGCCGCATCGGCATCGCGCAGCAAGTCGGCGGGCTCGTGGTGGAACTGGCTGTCGGCGCTGACAATACCGATGCTGCAGGACGAAAAGACTTCATGGCCATTGATGAAGAACGGCAGGTCAAACGCCACCAGGATCCGTTCGGCGATGTCGATCACCACGTCCAGCGGTGCTTCCGGGGCCAGCACCGAAAACTCATCGCCGCCCAGGCGCGCCAGCATGTCGGTGTCGCGCAGGCAACCGCGTAGACGGTGGGCGGCCTGCATCAACAGCAGGTCGCCAAAATGATGGCCGAGGCTGTCGTTGACCATCTTGAAACGGTCCAGGTCGATGAACATCACCGCCAGATGCCCGCCTTCGCTGCCGAACCGCGACCAGGCCTGATTGAGGCGCTGTTGCAGGTAGGTCCGATTCGGCAACCCGGTCAGCGCATCGTGGGAGTTTTCGTGTTGCAACTTGGCATTGGCGTGGTCGAGTTCGCGGGTGCGGTTCTGCACCCGGGCTTCCAGCTTGAGGTTGGCGGCATGGATGGCTTCGGCGGCCGTGCGTCGCGACAACGCGGTGTCGATATGCCGCGACACGAAGGTCAGCAGTTCCTGATCACGCAGGGTGTATTGCACCTGCGAGGTATAGCTCTGCACCGCCAGCACGCCACGGACCACGTCGCCATCGAACAATGGAATGCCCAGCCACGAGTAGGACCGGACCGACTCCTCGGCCAGTTCGACTTCACCGTGGGCAGACAGTCGGTCCGCCTCGTCGACGTCAATCAGGCACGGCCGACGCTGACGGATAACGTACTCGGTCAAGCCCCGGCGCCCACGCCGCGCGGCCGGGCACGTGGTCTGGCGCTCGTCGACATAATAGGGAAAGGTCACCTCAGCGGTCGTGTCGTCGAACAGCGCAATGTAGAAGTTCCGCGCGAACAGCAGCTCACCAACAATGCCATGCAAGGTTTTGAACAACTCAGCCATGTCCCCAGGCTGGCTCGATAACTCAGCAATCTGGAACAGCGCGCTCTGCAAGTGTTCGGCGCGCTGACGCTCCGCCACTTCCTGCCTCAATGCATCGTTGAGCGCCGACAGTTCCAGGGTGCGGCGCATCACCGTCCGTTCGAGGTCCTCGCGGTGCAGAATCCGGTCCAGTGCCATGGCCACGTGGCGGGCCACCACCAGAAACAGCGCGCGGTCTTCAGCGCTGTAAATACGGGAAACGTCGTAGACCTGCATCGCCAGCATGCCGAATACATCATCCGAGGCATTCTTCAACGGGGCCCCCATCCAGAACTCGGGACGATCACCCACGCAATGGAAACGGTTCTCCTCATGCGCCGCGATAATGCCGGCGGCGTCGATCAGCAACGGCTGGCCCGTGGTTAACACCTGGCCGGTCAACGACAGGTACGAGAGGTCAAGGTATTCGTAGTGCTCGGACTCCACGGCATCGACGTCGATGATGTCGACGTAATACGGGTAATCGATCTTTCCAGTGTGCGGGTCATACAGCGCGAGATAGAAGTTCTCGGCGTCGATCAGGCTCGCCAGCAGTTGGTGAACCCCGACCAGAAACACTGACCGGTCGCGGGTCGAACTCGCCAGATAAGTAATTTCATACAGAACACGTTGAGTGATCTGCGCGCGGGCCAGGGTATTGGTTTGCAGTTGAATGCCCAGGCACTGGGCAAACTCGGCGAGCGCGGGTTGTGTAGCATCGCTGGCTGGCGCGAGAAGCCATCCCAGCACGCTCTCGCCCCGACCGGTCGGCCAGCGGTGAAGGTTCCGGTCCAGGCAAAAGACTTCGAATTCTTCATTTGCAACGCTTGAAGGCCACTTCACTCGCGGGTCGCCCTGCCCGATCAAGTGCATTTGCTCACCGGCGCGGTAAACCACCCATGCGGTGGTGTGGCCCCATTGGCGCGCTGAATCCAGCAATTGTTCGATGGTGTCCCCGGCCCCCGCGCAAGCCTTGCCGGCGGTATCCGAATTCCCTTTCAATTGAGCTGCGTCAACGTCGCAGTCGTTTGATTGCCGCGAAGAGTCGGTCAATGGACGAACACTCATCAGCGCTCCCTGAGCCAAAAAACCTGGCGATACCCACTTACTGAATGCGAGCAACGTGCCAATGAGCTTCTCGTTTAAAGCTTATAGCGGTTTTTTTCAATAGTTTTATTCGCTTTGGTCCCAACCAGGAGACGGACAGCGGGTCATGCAAAAAAAAACCCCGCAACCGATCGCGGTGCGGGGCAAAAAATTGGTTGGTTGCGGCCAACCAAAGGAGCTCTGTAAAAACGTTTACGTCTGTGTGTCAGATGCAATCCTGCGCGGCGCGTTCAAAACTTGAGGGCAAAAAGTTCGACGCCAGCAAATGCCGCTCGTAGATGAACACTTTGCCGCCGCTCCCGGCCTTATAGGCTTCGAGCACGTTGTTTGCCGAAATTTTGCTCGGCACCACAATCCGATAGCTGCGCTGAGTCTGCGAGACGGTCGGATTCAACGCGCTGCCTTGCAGTTTCGGTACAACGCAGTCCGCGTATTGAGCCGGCGTCTTGCTGGTCTGCAATGTCAGGGTCGGGGCGTTTGGCGCGGAGGCGCAACCGGCGAGCAACAACGAGGCAACTGCCATCGCCGATACTGATAAAGAGTGCATCGGGGTCATCCTGAAAATGGCCAATCGGGTTAATGTATTCATCGCGCACATTTCTTGAGTCGCCGTTCGATGGCGGCGATTTTCAGGGAATTGCCCACCAAGTAGAACTTGCGTTTGGTGATGGTCACTATTACGTCTAGCAATAGTTGTGCGCCGTGCACGCGCCTGAACACTCGATCAACCCTGTAACAGACTGATGAGGACTCTCCTTGAGAACGTTTGACCTGATCCGCGATGCCGTTTTGCCCGAGTTCCGTGACCGGGTCGCCGACTACCTGATCCAGTACGAAAGTGTACTGTTGGCCGAAGAGACGCCTGAGCCGGAGCTTGCCCGGGCCACCGCCCATCAGTTGCGCGGTTACTTGCGCGGCTTGAACACCACGCGGGTGCTGGGCATGGCGGATTGGGAAGAGCTGGATCGGCGGGTGGTGAATACGTGGCTTTTATAGTGCCCGGCCAATAACAGCCCAGGCTTGCCTTGCCGGACTGCACCCAGGTAGTCAACGCAGGCGGCTTACGTGGCGCGGGACGATAGCCGCGACGAGCCCGTCAGCACCTTCATTGGCAACAAGACCACCTACTTCTCGGACCAGGTCCGCGAACGAACGCCCCCAATACCTGCTCGATGTGTTCCGCAGCTAATCCCCCCGCATCGCTGCCGCTCACCAGCACGCCGCCCTCATCGTTCAACACCGCGCTGATCTGCAATTGGCGTTCAGCCAGTTCAACAGCACCCATCGCTTCGAGCGCATTCATGATCACGTTGAGCAGTTATTGCAGCTCCACGCGGTCGCCTTCAATAAATGGCAAGCCGTCCCTATAGCACTGCAAATCGCTGCACCCCTTCGTTTCGTCGCCTTACCGCGACATTTCAAATCTGACCCTTGCGCTAACGGTATTATGGTATACCATCAGACGCAGAGACACTTTACCTCACACGGAGCAGCTCATGAGTTTCGAAATCCGCAAGATCGTCAGCTACGTCGAAGAAACCTTTATAGAAGGCGGCAAGGCCACCGATACCCCGGTGACCATGGTCGGTCTGGCCGTCGTGATGAAAAACCCATGGCTGGGGAATGGTTTTGTTGAAGACCTGAAGCCGCAAATCCGCGCCAATTGCTCGGACCTCGGCGCGCTGATGGTTGAGCGTCTGGTCGGGATCATCGGCGGCGCCGAAAAAATCGAGGCTTACGGCAAAGCCGCCGTAGTGGGCGCCGACGGTGAAATCGAACATGCCTCTGCGGTCATCCATACCTTGCGTTTCGGCAATCATTACCGCGAAGCGGTGAAAGCCAAGAGCTACCTGAGCTTCACCAACAAGCGCGGCGGCCCGGGCACATCCATTCAGATTCCAATGATGCACAAGGACGATGAAGGTCTGCGCTCGCACTACATCACCCTGGAAATGAAGATCGAAGATGCACCGCGCGCCGACGAAATTGTCGTGGTGCTGGGCTGTGCCGACGGCGGCCGACTGCACCCGCGCATTGGCAATCGTTACATCGATCTGGAAGAACTGGCTGCCGAAAAGGCCCAGTGATTCCGCTGAGAGCAGCGACAAAAAAAGCTGCAGGAGCGTTCCATGATTCGGCTCACCGCTGAACACACCCAGGCTGGCACCAGTTATATAGCGACCGGCCAA
Source organism: Pseudomonas sp. NPDC086278 (assembly GCF_050280905.1). Taxonomy (NCBI): domain Bacteria; kingdom Pseudomonadati; phylum Pseudomonadota; class Gammaproteobacteria; order Pseudomonadales; family Pseudomonadaceae; genus Pseudomonas; species Pseudomonas sp. NPDC086278. The sequence goes on along the minus strand of NZ_JBNNWE010000002.1, from coordinate 105,803 downwards.
GGCCAACCCGTGGTCCTGATCCACGGCGTGGGCCTGAACAAAGAAATGTGGGGCGGGCAAGTCGTTGGCCTGTCTTCGCAATATCGGGTGATTGCCTATGACATGCTCGGCCACGGAGCCAGTCCACTTCCGGAAAGCGGAACCCCGTTGCTCGGCTATGCCGATCAACTGCGGGAGCTACTCGACCACCTGCAACTGCCTCAGGCGACGGTGATCGGTTTTTCCATGGGCGGGCTTGTTGCACGGGCATTTGCTTTGCATTACCCGGAGCGCCTGCGGGGCCTGGTGGTGCTCAACAGCGTGTTCAATCGCAGCCCCGAGCAGCGAGCCGGTGTGATCGCTCGCACCAGTCAGGCAGCGGAGCATGGGCCAGACGCCAATGCCGAAGCGGCGCTGTCGCGTTGGTTCAGTCGTGAATACCAGGCAGCCAACCCTGCACAGATCGCGGCCTTGCGCCAAACCTTGGCCAACAATGACCCGCAGGGTTACTTGACCACCTATGAGCTGTTCGCGACCCAGGACATGTACCGCGCTGATGACCTGGGTTGCATTCACGTGCCAACGCTGATCGCCACAGGTGAGCTGGACCCGGGTTCAACACCGCAAATGGCCATGCAGTTAGCCGAACGAATTCCCGGCGCCACCGTTGCGGTGCTCGCCGAGCAGCGGCATATGATGCCGGTAGAATCGCCGCGACTGGTGAACCAGATGCTCCTGGCGTTTCTCGACAACGCGTACTCCGAACAAAACCAGATCAAGGGGATCGTTGCATGACACTCGCACGCTTCCAGATGTGCATCGGCGGTGAATGGGTCGATGCCCTCTGCGGCAAGACCTTCCAAAGCCTGAATCCTGCCTTGGCCGAACCTTGGGCTGAGCTGCCCGATGCCGACGAAGCGGACGTCGAGCGCGCGGTCAATGCTGCGCAGACCGCGTTCGATAGCCCGGCCTGGCGCGGATTGACCGCCACCGCACGGGGCAAATTACTGCGACGCCTGGGCGATCTAATCGCAGAAAACAAAGAGCAACTGGCACAGCTGGAAAGCCGCGACAACGGCAAGCTGATCCGCGAAACCCGTGGCCAGGTCAACTATCTTCCCGAGTTCTTCCACTACACCGCGGGCCTCGCGGACAAGCTTGAAGGCGGCACCTTGCCGCTGGACAAGCCCGACCTGTTTGCCTACACGGTGCACGAAGCCATGGGCGTGGTCGCGGCGATCATTCCATGGAACAGCCCGCTTTACCTGACCGCGATAAAACTGGCCCCGGCCTTGGCGGCAGGCAATACCATTGTGATCAAACCGTCGGAACATGCCTCGGCGACTATTCTCGAGCTGGCGCGCCTGGCGCTGGAAGCGGGTATTCCACCGGGTGTTGTCAACGTCGTCACCGGTTACGGCCCAAGCACTGGCGCTGCCCTCACCCGCCATCCACTGGTGCGCAAAATCGCCTTCACCGGCGGTGCAGCAACGGCGCGCCATGTGGTGCGCAGCAGCGCTGAAAATTTCGCCAAGTTGTCGCTGGAACTGGGTGGCAAATCGCCCAATATCATTTTTTCCGACGCTGACCTCGACAGCGCCATCAACGGTGCTATTGCCGGGATCTATGCGGCTTCCGGGCAAAGTTGCGTCTCTGGTTCGCGCCTGCTGGTCCAAGACGAAATCTACGATGAATTCGTCGAGCGTCTGGTCGAGCGCGCCAAGCGCATCCGCATCGGCAACCCCCAGGAAGACAGCAGCGAGATGGGGCCGATGGCTACCGCGCAGCAACTGGCCGTGGTCGAAGGTCTGGTCGCCGATGCCATCGCCGAAGGTGCGCGTCTGCGCATGGGCGGCAAGCGCCCACAGAATTTGGGTGAAGGCTGGTTCTACGAGCCGACATTGTTCGAGTGCGACAGCAACTCGATGAAGATCATGCAGGAAGAAGTGTTCGGTCCTGTGGCCTCAGTCATACGTTTCAAGGATGAAGCCGAAGCACTGGCAATCGCCAACGACTCTCAGTTCGGTCTGGCTGCCGGTATCTGGACTCGCGATCTCGGGCGCGCCCATCGACTGGCCCGCGACGTACGCTCGGGCATTATCTGGGTCAATACCTACCGCGCCGTATCGGCGATGGCGCCGATTGGCGGTTTCAAGAACAGCGGCTATGGACGTGAGAGCGGCATCGATTCGGTGCTGGCCTACACCGAACTCAAAACGGTGTGGATCAACCTCTCTCAGGCTCCAATGCCTGATCCTTTCGTGATGCGCTAAGAGACCTCTTCCATGATCGAACCCGGCATTTACAAAGACGTCATGAGCTCGTTCCCTTCCGGGGTAACGGTTGTCACCACGCTGGACCCGGAAGGTGGCATCGTCGGCATCACCGCCAGTGCGTTCAGCGCGCTGTCGATTGATCCGGCACTGGTGTTGTTCTGCCCCAACTATGCCTCGGACACCTACCCGGTCCTGCGTGACAGCAAACAGTTCGCGATTCACCTGCTGTCCGCCGACCAAACGGCGGAAGCCTATGCATTTGCCAGCAAAGGCAAGGAAAAGGCCAAAGGCATCGAATGGCACTTGAGCGCGCTGGGCAATCCGTTACTGGGCAAAGCCACGGCAATCATCGAGTGCGAATTGTGGCGCGAGTACGACGGCGGTGATCACGCGATTATCGTCGGTGCGGTCAAGAATCTGATTCTTCCCGAGCAGCCCGTTACACCGATGATCTACCACAAAGGAAAATTGGGCCCTCTGCCCACTTTAGCCTGAACAGTTTCACGCAAAACCCTGTGGGAGCGGGCTTGCCCGCGATCCGGTCGCACAGTCGACATTGATGCTGACTGAGACACCGCTTCCGCGAGCGTGCTCGCTCCCACAAGGAATGCTGAGCGAGGATGAAATGAACAACGACACCTATGAAAAAGGCCTGAAAATTCGCAAACAGGTGCTAGGCGAGACCTACGTCAATCGTTCGATCGAGAACGCCGACGACTTCAATCGGCCGTTGCAGGAAATGGTCACGGAGTACTGCTGGGGTCATGTGTGGGGTCGGGAGGGTTTGTCGCTTAAAGAACGCAGCATGATAAACTTGGCCATGATTTCGGCCCTCAACAGGCCTCACGAGCTGAAGCTGCATGTGCGCGGAGCCTTGCGTAACGGTCTGACTCGTGAACAAATACGCGAAATCCTGCTTCAGGTCGGTATTTATTGCGGCGTTCCCGCGGCCGTAGACAGTTTCCGGCTTGCCCGTGAAGCCTTCACCGAAGCCGATGCCGAGGCCTCCAGTCAACCCTCGGCTGTTTGATCTGAACGAGCACGGATGATCGAGATGATCGCGGTGCTCTTTTTGCATGGACAGCCACATTCAGAGCGGACCCCATGAAACGCCTGCCACTCGACGACAGCTTCAAGGTCAATCGCAATCCCGTTACCCTGCGCGAAATCGTGCTGGAAAAACTGCGAAGCGCCATTATGAACTTCCAGCTTTTACCGGGCGACCGACTGGTCGAACGCGATCTGTGCGATCGCCTCGGTGTCAGCCGCACGTCCGTGCGTGAAGCCTTGCGTCACCTCGAGTCCGAAGGCCTGGTGGAGTTCGCCGACGCCAAGGGCCCACGGGTCGCCATTATTACGTTGGCAGATGCCGTCGACATCTATGAACTGCGCTGCGTGCTTGAAGGGCTGATCGTGCAGTTGTTCACTCTGCGGGCCAAGGCCAAAGACATCAAAGCCCTGGAAAAAGCCCTTGAGGAAAACCGCAAGGCCCTTAAGGATGGCGAACTGCAACAGGTCATCGACTCCGTTCAGGGCTTCTACGACGTCCTGCTCGAAGGCTCCGGCAACCACGTGGCCGCTACGCAATTGCGCCAGTTGCAGGCACGCATCAGCTACCTGCGTGCGACGTCGGTGTCCCAGGAAAACCGTCGCGGCGCCAGCAATCAGGAAATGGAGCGCATGGTTGAGGCGATCAAAAGTGGTGACCCGCTGGTCGCTCACCAGGCGTGCGTCGATCACGTTCGCTCTGCTGCGGCAGTGGCTCTTGACTACCTCAAGCGCAAACAGGAAGAAACGGGCGTGATACCGTCGATCATCCTGCCGATCCCGCTTAAAGAACCGCGCATAGGTCGCTAATCATGTTCAGCCCGAGCTTTTGTCCAAAGTGCGGCAGCAACGACCTCAGGTCGCAGTTGCCACCGGGCGATACGCACGAGCGCCTGATGTGCCGCGGTTGCGGCTATACCCACTACGTCAATCCGAAAATCATCGCCGGCTGCATCATTGAGCAGGACGGTAAATACCTGCTGTGCCAGCGTGCGATTCCGCCGCGCCCTGGCACCTGGACGCTGCCCGCCGGCTTCATGGAAGCTGGCGAGACCACCGAGCAGGCCGCGCTTCGCGAAGTCTGGGAAGAAAGCGGCGTTCGCGCGGAAATTCTCTCGCCCTACTCGATTTTCAGCGTGCCGAAGATCAGCGAGGTGTACATCATTTTCCGCGCCATAGCGTTGGAAATCACCGGTCAGTACGGACCGGAAACCCTGGACTACAAATTCTTCGCGCCCGAGGACATTCCCTGGGACAGCATCTACTACCCAGCCATCCGGCAGATCCTCGAGCGCTACATCGAGGAACGCCTGGCCGGGGTCTACGGCATTTACATTGGCAACGACGACACCGGCAAGATTCACTTCATCCGTTGACGTTCAGCAAGGCGCCACGCCTTCAACAATGATAATTTCGGCCCGAGCCACGCCCTCGCGGTAGCCTCTCGCCTCTTGATACTGCTCTGAGCGGTAACACGCCACCGCTTGCTCGTAAGAATCGAATTCGATCACCACGCTGCGTTGCGGTGCCTGCCGCCCTTCCATCGCCTCGCTACGTCCGCCCCGCGCCAATATTCGTCCGCCGTACAGCGCAAAAGCTGCTGGCGCCCGCTGTGTATATTGGCTGTATTGGTCGGTGTCGGTGATGTCTACATGAGCAATCCAGTACGCTTTCATAGTGACCTCTTGGTTGGCTTTGTATTATGGTATACCAGAATATACACCCATCCAGTAAAGAGACTCCAACATGGCCTTCAACAGTATCGAAGAAATCATCGAAGACTATCGTCTCGGCAAAATGGTGCTCTTGGTTGATGACGAAGACCGGGAAAACGAAGGCGACCTGCTGCTGGCCGCTGACTGTTGCACCGCCGAGGCCATCAGCTTCATGGCCCGTGAGGCCCGTGGCCTGATCTGCCTCACGTTGACTGATGAGCACTGTCAACGGCTGGGGCTGGAGCAAATGGTGCCCAGCAATGGCAGCGTCTTTAGCACCGCCTTCACCGTCTCTATCGAAGCCGCAATCGGTGTGACCACCGGCATCTCGGCTGCCGACCGGGCGCGCACTGTCGCGGCAGCAGTCGCCGCTGAAGCAGGTCCTGCAGATCTGGTACAACCGGGCCACATCTTTCCGTTGCGCGCCAAGGAAGGCGGCGTGTTAACCCGTGCCGGTCACACCGAAGCAGGGTGCGACCTGGCCCGCCTGGCCGGCTTCACGCCGGCATCGGTGATCGTCGAAGTCATGAACGACGACGGCACCATGGCTCGCCGACCGGACCTGGAGGTGTTCGCACGACGGCACGGCATAAAGATCGGCACCATCGCCGACCTGATTCACTACCGCCTCAGCACTGAACACACCGTGGTCCGCATCGGCGAGCGGGAATTGCCCACTGTGCATGGCACCTTCCGCCTGATTACTTTCGAGGACCGGATCGAAGGCGGCGTCCACATGGCGATGGTCATGGGCACTCTGCAGCGGGATGAGCCGACACTGGTACGCGTCCACGTGATCGACCCATTGCGCGATCTGGTGGGCGCCGACTACAGCGGCCCTTCCAACTGGACGTTATGGGCCGCGTTACAACGAGTGGCCGCAGAAGGTCGAGGCGTCGTCGTCGTACTGGCCAATCATGAATCTTCTCAGGCATTGCTTGAGCGGGTGCCACAGTTGACTCAGGCTCCCCGTCAGTTCAGCCGCTCGCAGTCGCGCATCTATTCTGAAGTGGGTACCGGGGCCCAAATTCTGCAAGACCTCGGTGTCGGCAAGTTGCGACATCTGGGGCCTCCGCTGAAATACGCGGGTTTGACAGGTTACGACCTGGAAGTGGTCGAGAGCATTGCGTTCACCGAGTGATCGGCTTCATTGCGCAAGCCGCCCGCTGGCAGCTCGCTTTTCAGTAAAACGCGCATTTGGCTGATGGCCGGTAAGGCAAAATGCTTGCACAAAGTTTGGAATACCATAATATGATATTCCATAGACCGGACGACCATAACAGGTCAGATGGCCTACTGCTCCCGACAGGCGGGCACTAAAGCCCCGCTCATAAACACAACAATGAGGGCGTGAAAATGGTGTTGAACAAACGTGCATCCGCGGTTCTTTTTGCGGGACTGCTTAGCGTGACCAGCCAGGCATTGATGGCGGCCGACAGCGTCAACTTCGTCAGCTGGGGCGGTAGCACTCAGGATGCGCAAAAGCAGGCCTGGGCCGATCCGTTCAGCAAGGCCAGCGGGATTACCGTCGTTCAGGATGGTCCTACCGACTACGGCAAACTCAAAGCCATGGTCGAAAGTGGCAATGTGCAGTGGGACGTGGTCGATGTCGAAGCCGACTTCGCGTTGCGCGCGGCGACTGAAGGCTTGCTCGAACCCCTCGATTTCACTGTGATCCAACGCGACAAGATAGACCCGCGCTTTGTCTCGGATTACGGCGTTGGCTCATTTTTCTTTTCTTTCGTGCTCGGCTATAACGAAAGCAAGCTCGGCGCCAGCAAGCCTCAAGACTGGTCCGCGTTGTTCGACACCAAAACCTACCCGGGCAAACGCGCCCTCTACAAATGGCCGAGCCCTGGCGTGCTTGAGTTGGCTCTGCTGGCCGACGGTGTCGCCTCCGACAAACTGTATCCGCTCGACCTTGATCGCGCCTTCAAGAAACTCGACACCATCAAGAAAGACATTGTCTGGTGGGGCGGCGGCGCCCAGTCGCAACAGTTGCTTGCCTCGGGCGAAGTCAGCATGGGTCAGTTCTGGAACGGCCGGATCCATGCCCTGCAGGAAGATGGCGCGCCGGTCGGTGTGAGCTGGAAGCAGAACCTGGTCATGGCCGACATCCTGGTGATCCCGAAAGGCTCAAAAAACAAAGATGCAGCGATGAAGTTCCTGGCCAATGCCAGCAGCGCCAAAGGACAGGCCGACTTTTCCAACCTGACGGCCTATGCGCCGGTCAACGTCGACAGCGTGGCGCGCCTGGATTCAGTATTAGCCCCTAACCTGCCGACTGCCTACGTCAAGGATCAGATCACTCTTGATTTCGCGTACTGGGCCAAAAATGGTCCGGCCATCGCGACACGGTGGAACGAATGGCTAGTCAAATGAAAATGACGGCAGCCGCGCCCCGTCAACCCACTCCTGCCGGGAGCGCCATTGGCGCTCCCGGCTCGTTACCCGGCAAGGCGGCTGTGATGACGCAATCCCCTTCGTTGGCACAACGCTGGCGCGGCGCGAGTAACCTGATGCCGGCGCTGGTGTTCCTCGGTCTGTTCTTTCTGGCGCCGCTGATCGGGCTGCTGCTGCGCGGCGTACTCGAACCCACTCCGGGGCTGGGCAACTACGAACAACTGTTCGCCAACTCTGCCTATGCCCGGGTGTTGCTTAACACCTTCTCGGTGGCAGGGCTGGTGACCTTGTTCAGCCTGATGCTCGGCTTCCCGTTGGCATGGGCGATCACTTTGGTTCCACGGGGTTGGGGGCGCTGGATTCTGAACATTGTGCTGCTATCGATGTGGACCAGCCTGCTGGCGCGGACCTACTCATGGCTAGTGTTGCTGCAAGCTTCCGGGGTCATCAACAAGGCATTGATGGCGATGGGCATCATCGATCAACCGCTGGAAATGGTGCACAACCTGACTGGCGTGGTTATCGGCATGAGCTACATCATGATCCCGTTTATCGTACTGCCCTTGCAGGCCACCATGCAGGCCATCGACCCGATGATCCTGCAAGCGGGCTCGATCTGCGGCGCGAGCCCCTGGACCAACTTCTTCCGAGTGTTTCTGCCGCTTTGCCGGCCGGGATTGTTCTCCGGCGGATTGATGGTATTCGTGATGTCGCTCGGTTACTACGTCACCCCGGCATTACTGGGTGGCGCGCAGAACATGATGCTTCCCGAATTCATCATTCAGCAGGTGCAGTCGTTCCTCAACTGGGGCCTGGCCAGCGCCGGTGCGGCATTGCTGATCCTGATAACGCTGGTGCTGTTCTACTTCTACCTGAAGCTCCAGCCGGAATCCCCGGTTGGCGCCAGCAACGCGAGGTAAGCCGTCATGCTGCTGACCCCCAACGCCATGAGCCGACGCATGCGTTTCGGCCTTTACACCACGACAGGTTTGATCGCGCTGTTCCTGTTGCTGCCGATCGTGTTCATCGTGCTGCTTTCATTTGGTTCCTCACAATGGTTGGTGTTCCCACCACCGGGCTGGACGCTGAAATGGTACGGCCAGTTCTTCTCCAACGCCGACTGGATGAACGCCGCAATGGCCAGCCTCAAAGTCGCCGTGCTGACCACCTTCTTCGCCGTGGCGCTCGGTCTGCCTACCGCGTTTGCCCTGGTACGCGGGCGTTTTCCGGGAAGAGAAATGCTCTACGGCCTGTTTACGCTGCCGATGATTGTGCCGCTGGTGATCATCGCGGTGGCGGTGTACGCGCTGTTTCTCAAACTGGGCTACACAGGGACGATGTTCGCCTTCGTCGTCAGCCACGTGATTGTCGCATTGCCGTTCACCATCATCTCGATCATCAACTCGCTCAAGCTGTTTGATCAGTCAATCGAGGACGCAGCGGTAATCTGTGGCGCTTCGCGTCTGCAAGCCGTGTTCAAGGTGACCTTTCCGGCGATTCGTCCGGGTATGGTCGCCGGGGCACTATTCGCGTTCCTCGTGTCGTGGGACGAAGTGGTCCTGAGCGTGATGATGGCCAGCCCGACCCTGCAAACCCTTCCCGTCAAAATGTGGACCACCCTGCGCCAGGACCTGACGCCTGTGATCGCCGTCGCCTCGACGCTGCTGATCGGCCTCTCGGTTTTGGTCATGGTGATCGCCGCCGCCCTTCGCCGGCGCAATGAAATCAGCGCCTGAGCGCCAGGAGTACGACATGAGTGCCGTGATCAACGATTCCGCCCCGCAGAATGACAAACCTCTGGTCAGCCTGCGTAACCTGAATAAGTACTACGGCGAGTTTTCCGCCGTGGACAACATCTCGCTGGACATCAAGGACGGTGAATTCCTGACCTTCCTCGGCTCCAGTGGCTCGGGCAAAAGTACAACCCTGTCGATGCTTGCCGGCTTCGAAACCCCGAGCAGCGGCGAGATTCTTGTCAGCGGCCAATCGCTGGTCAATGTGCCGCCGCACAAGCGTGATATCGGCATGGTGTTCCAGCGGTATTCACTGTTTCCGCACTTGTCGGTGCGCGACAACATCGCGTTCCCGCTGGCAATTCGCAAACTGGCCACCGCTGAACGTGAACGTCGGGTCGATGCCATGCTCAAACTGGTGCAGCTCGAACAATTTGCCCATCGCCGCCCTTCGCAACTTTCGGGCGGCCAGCAACAACGAGTCGCCATCGCCCGTGCGCTGGTCTATGAGCCACGCATTCTGCTGATGGACGAACCGCTCGGCGCCCTGGACAAAAAACTGCGTGAAGACCTGCAGGACGAACTGCGCCAGCTACATCGTCGCCTCGGCATCACCATTGTCTATGTCACCCACGATCAGGAAGAAGCCATGCGCCTGTCGCAGCGTATCGCGATCTTTAGCCACGGCAAGATCGTCGGTCTCGGCAGCGGTTATGACCTCTATCAGAACCCGCCGAATGCTTTTGTTGCCTCATTCCTCGGTAACTCGAACTTCCTCAAGCTCAAGGCACAAAGCAACGCAGCGGCTTCGTTCGAAGGTCAGTCCTTGTCCGTTCGCCTGACCGCAGGATTACACGATGATCAGGATATTTTGCTGATGGTGCGCCCGGAAAAAGCCTTGGCGTTGAGCGTTGAGCAGGCAAACCAGGAACCGCTGTCAGCAGGCTGGAATGAAGTGTCGGCCATTGTGGGTGAAGTACTGTTTCTCGGGGAAAGTCAGACCTGCACGGTAAAAACCCTGGGCGGCACTTCGATGACGGTCAAGGCATTGTCTGCTGCCGGGATGCCACTCAAGACCGGCGACCCGGTGCGGGTGCGCTGGGCAACTGCGGATGCGTGTGTGTATACCGAGTGGGCCGAGAGTGATTTGAACAAGGCTGCCGGGGCGCATTAATCGCGTGGCCTGAACTCCGGGGCCGCATTAACTGGAGTCACCCTTGAGCCGCTGCAACGTCGGATTGCAGCGGTTTTTTTTGGTTGCTTGACCGCCGCCATTGCTTCAGTGCTTTCCGGCATCGCCAACACGGCTACCGCTCCAAAAGAGAACTTAGCCGGTCTTTGAGCGCGCATCTGATACGCCTTATTCGGGCACCATCACACTGCTCTTATAGCTCAAACCCCTGTATTCATTGCCTTAGAGAAGCCCGTCTGCGTTTATCGGGTGCCAAGAAAAAGGTCTTGCAAAGCATGTATTACGGTATACCATAAGACCTACATTCTCATAAAAACCAGATCCACCGCCAGAGGAACGCCCCATGATTGATGCCAGCATCTACAAACAGGTGATGGGTTCGTTTCCATCCGGGGTGACGGTGATCACCACGCTGGATGACAACGGGCAAATTGTCGGCCTGACCGCCAGCGCCTTCAGTTCGCTGTCCCTGGATCCTGCATTGGTGTTGTTCTGCCCCAATTACAGTTCGGATTCCTACCCGGTCCTGATCAAGAACAAACGCTTCGCCATTCACGTTCTGTCGGGCAGCCAGCAAAGCGAAGCGTATGCCTTTGCGCGCAAAGGCAAGGAAAAAGCGCAGGGCATTGAATGGACATTGAGCGAGCTAGGCAATCCGATACTGGCCAATGCGACGGCCGTCATCGAGTGTGAGTTGTGGCGCGAATATGAAGGTGGTGACCACGCCATCATGGTCGGTGCGGTGAAGAATCTGATCGTGCCCCACCAGGACGCCGGGCCACTGATTTATTGTCACGGCAAAATGGGCGCCCTGCCCGTCCTCGCCTGATTCGCGGATATTTCGTATCGCGGTATACCAATGATCCATTGGCCAAACAGCTGCACCGAGTGACACGCTTTCCACTGGCGAGTACACCGGAAGCTCCGCACTCACTTCAGGTAACAGGCCTGCGGTCGAGAGGCCGACAACAAAAAAAATACGAGGTAAAGCGTCATGAAATTTTCGCTGTTCGTGCACATGGAACGCTGGGACGAAAGCGTCAGCCACCGTCAGCTTTTTGAAGATTTGACAGAACTGACCTTGATGGCCGAGGCCGGTGGCTTCAGTACCGTCTGGATCGGCGAACACCACGCCATGGAATACACCATCTCGCCAAGCCCGATGCCACTGTTGGCCTACCTTGCGGCCAAGACCACCACCATTCACCTCGGCGCAGGCACCATCATCGCGCCGTTCTGGCACCCGTTGCGGGTGGCCGGTGAATGCGCCTTGCTGGACGTGATCAGTAATGGCCGCATGGAAGTCGGCCTGGCGCGTGGCGCCTACCAAGTTGAATTCGACCGTATGGCCGGCGGCATGCCTGCGTCCTCGGGCGGTCAAGCGCTACGCGAAATGGTTCCAGTGGTCCGTGCTCTGTGGCAAGGCGACTATGCCCACGATGGCGAAATCTGGAAATTCCCGACCTCTACCAGCGTGCCAAAACCGATCCAGAAGCCGAATCCGCCGATGTGGATTGCCGCTCGCGACCCTGATTCGCACAATTTCGCAGTGGCCAACGGTTGCAACGTCATGGTCACGCCGCTGATGAAGGGTGATGAAGAAGTCCTCGACCTGAAGAACAAGTTTCAGACGGCGCTGGACAACAACCCGGATGTGCCACGCCCGCAACTGATGGTCCTGCGTCATACCCACGTACACACCGCCGATGAACCTGAAGGCTGGAAAGTCGGCGCCAAGGCCATCTCTAAGTTCTATCGCACCTTCGATGCCTGGTTCGGCAACAAGGAAACACCGGTCAACGGGTTCCTGGCGCCAAGCCCTGAAGAAAAATTCGCCGCACGACCAGAGTTTGAACTGGAGAGCCTGCACAAAACCGCGATGATCGGCACCCCGGAAGAAATCATTCCGCGCATCAAGTATTACCAGGAACTGGGTGTCGACGAATTCAGCTTTTGGTGCGACAACAGCTTGCCTCACGCAGAAAAGAAAAAATCTCTGGAATTATTTATCAAACACGTCGTACCGGCGTTTCGCTGAACCCGCGCCAGTTGCGCAGATGCGCAGCCTGTGGAACTGACTGGCGCTCAATCTGGCGTCCAGTGCCCGACATTAACGTCCTTCCCTACCCGCCCCTCCAGCGCCGAGCAGACTCACTGCACGGCGCGTGGGCCGCTTAATCCATCCCTGCTATTTATTGTTCTGGCGATTGCTCTACCACGTCCCTTCATGAACACTGGGCCGCACTTTCAGGTCGCTCCGCGCTGGAGGGTGTGGACTTGGCTGCCTAAGCATTCATGAAGATATCAAGGAAGAGACAACCCCCATGAAAACCCTCTTGTGTCTGCTGATCGCCACCGGCGTCGGCTCCGCGCTGCAATACGCCGGCGTTCCCCATGGGCTGTTGTTGGGCTCGATCCTCGCGACTGCGATGATCGCTAGCAATCTGCACTTCTCCCCAACCCTGCCCTTTGGCCTCGTTTACCTGCAAATCGTCCTGGGAATCGCCACCGGTTTGATGTTCACCGCGTGGGACAGCCACACCGTGGCAGCGATGTTGCCCAGCCTGGGCATCATGCTGTTGTGCCTGATGATCCAAAGCACCGTGGCCGGTTGCTGGCTGCTGAAAGTCTCTGGATGGAACCGCAAGGACTCCATGTTAGCGGTCTACCCCGGCGCACTCGCCGCGGTGTTCGACTTGCTTGAGTCCGAACGCGCGTCCGGCAAGGTCATCGTCGTGCATCTGGTCCGCCTGCTGTCCATCACGCTGCTGGTCAGCTTTTGTATCCCGGCCCAGAGCAACCTCGCGCTGGTCGAGAGCAGTCCGCTGGTGATGAGCACCGCCCTGACCGTGCTGTCGCTGATTGTCTTGTGCCTGTTGCTCGGCCGCCTGCTGTTGAGTGCCGGCGTGCCCGCACCGTTCATGCTCACCGCCATCGTCGTCACCGGGGTCTACGTCAAATCCGGTTATCTGCCGGGCTTCCAGATGCCGTCCTGGAGTGTCGACTCCGCCGCGATGCTGCTCGGGGTGATGATCGGTTCGAAATTCAAGGACATCTCCCTCGCCGACCTCGTTCGTCACGGCCGCGCCGGGCTGATGGCTGTCAGCCTTATGTTGCTGATCGCGGCGGCGTTTGCCGCTGTGGCCGGGAAAATTCTGGGTAGCGATCCGGTGTCGTTATGGCTGGCGTACATGCCGGGCGCCATCGAAACCATCGCCATTGTCGCGTTCGGAGGCGGGTTGAATGTGGTGTTCATCCTGACGCATCACCTGTCGCGGATGGTGGTGCTGCACTTCGCGCCAGCGTTCATCGTCCAGGCGCGGCGCTGGCGGGAAGACGTTTGATTTATCTAGCGGTCGTCACACAGTAAAACGCCTCCTGTCCGGGAGGCGTTTTACTGTATGACGCAGGGATTAAACGGGAGAGATGGTTGCGAGGGCGCCAATCAACAGGGTCAACGCCAGAAATCCACCGAGGAAAATCGCCATCTTGGCCATTGCGGCCTCCTACAGGTTGAGTGTGCGGTGCAGTGGCTGGCGCAACGGCCGGCCGTGCCGTCATTGTGGGCCGACGGGTCATTGCATTACAGATGCAGGTGGCGTTGGAAAAACCGTATCAGATGGCGGCCCGACCCGATCCCGCGATCTTGTTCCGTAAACAAAAAAGCCCCGCCCCCACCTGAATGGGGAGCGGAGCTTCTTGAACCACTAGCGGATGTCTTTACAGATCAGTGATTTCCTTGTGGCGTGGCACCAGCGTTTTCATCACGCTCCACGCCACCAGATAGGCCAGCGCACAGATGGCGAACATGATCATGTAGCCCGTGTGAATATCGTTGATCGATTTGTAGTAGTCGAACACCCAACCGCCGATCTTGGTCATCACAACGCCGCCCAGGCCGCCGGCCATGCCGCCAATGCCGACTACCGAAGCGATGGTTTTCTGCGGGAACATATCGGACACGGTCGTAAAGATATTGCACGACCACGCCTGGTGCGCCGACGCGCCAATACCAATCAAGATGACCGGCACCCAATAGCTGATGTAACCAAATGGCTGTGCCAACAGCACCAGCAGCGGGAACAGCGCAATCACCAGCATCGCTTTCATGCGACCGTCATACGGCTTGTCGCCACGTGCCATGAAATAGCTCGGGAACCAGCCGCCGCCAATGCTGCCGACCATGGTCATGCTGTACAACACCGCCAGCGGCAAAACGATGGCCGAGCCTTTCATGCCGTATTGCGCCGACAGATAGGTCGGCAGCCAGAACAGGAAAAACCACCACACGCCGTCCGTCATGAATTTGCCAAAGGCGAATGCCCAGGTCTGGCGGTAGGTCAGCAACTTGAACCACGAAACTTTCTTCGCCGCGCCGCCCGACACTTCCGCGCTCGCCAGCACTTGCACCGGCTCATCGCTGCGGATGTAGGCCAGTTCCGCTGCCGACAAGCGCTTTTGCTGATCCGGCTTCTGGTACAACGCCATCCAGACGGCCACCCAGACAAAACCCAGCGCACCGATCACCAGAAATGCCGCTTCCCACCCCCACAGGGCCGCGATCAAAGGCACGCAGATCGGCGCCAGAATCGCGCCGACGTTGGCACCGGAGTTAAAAATACCGGTGGCGAAGGAGCGTTCCTTCTTCGGGAAGTATTCGGCAGTGGCCTTGATCGCAATCGGAAAGTTACCCGCTTCGCCGATCGCCAGCACCGCACGCGACAGCATGAAGCCTGCGATCGATACCGGAATGACGGCCAGGCCAAACGCGCTGGTCACAGCGGCGATCCCCTCGCCCATCGGCACCGCAAACGCGTGCATCATCGCGCCGGTCGACCAAATGCCAATCGCCACGATATAAGCCTTGCGGGTACCGATTTTGTCGACCACACGGCCAGCGAACAGCATGGAAATCGCATACACAAACTGGAAAACCGAAGCGATGTTGGCGTAGTCGGTGTTGCTCCAGCCAAATTGCGTGGAGAGGTCCGGCGCCAACAGACTCAGTACCTGACGATCAAGGTAATTGACGGTGGTGGCAAAAAATAACAGTGCGCAGATCGTCCAGCGATATTTGCCGACAGCCTGGCCGACGCGTTGCGAATTGATGGGCTCATTCAGATTCATGGCATCACTTTATTATTGGATTAGGGTGATGATCGCTCGGCTACAAGCGAGATCAATTGGGTCGTAGAACATCGCCAGAACACGTTGAACCCGCGCAAGGCTGGTCAGATTCACAGTGTCTTTCGATCCACTCAAATGATGTTGAAGCGCTATGAAGCGTTTAGCGGGACAGTCGAATATGTCGGGCCTGATCGCGCGCACGGGCAAACAGTCGAGATCGAGTCATAGGGAGCAGCGTGCACAGACATGAGGATGCGAGCGGAATCCATGATGGGCGGTACTCTTTTTTATTTTTAGGATGGACAGAATCATATCGTCTGTCGTCGTACAACTGCTCCTTTTATAACGAGTTCGGTACAGAACTGTCAATTGGGGAAATGGCCGTTTGTCTTGATCGACACCGATGGACAGCACGCGTTTCGCTAAAAAAGGCTTGCTTTGGCACTTTTCGGTATCTTGAATTTCACGCATCGACGGTAGCCCAACGCGGTCCGCGCACGGTGCCGTTGTACGACGACAGTCTCTTTGGTTTGTCTAACTCAGGCAAACCGTGCAACCGAGCGTAACAACAAGCCCTCCCTCCACAAAAATTGATCATCTAACCTCCATGCACAAAAAAGCCCACTGACCGTCACCGGTTCAGTGGGCTTTCCAACTGATTGCCGACCTCTTGATCGGCCATGGTTTGCGTAGTCAGCATGGCCAGGTACGGGCCGACTTTGAGAAACGTGATGCTGAAGGCTGCGAGTGGGCCAAAAAGAACTGGTTGTGTAACAATCGCCGACAATTCATTTTACAAGGACGTTCAAAATGGCTGGCAAACCTGCTGCCCGAGTTACGGATCCGACTAGCTGCCCACTTCCAGGACATGGCGTCAACCCAATCGTATCGGGCTCCGTCGATGTTTTCTTTGACGGTTTGGCTGCTGCTCGCCAAGACGACCAAAGCGCTTGCGGTAGTCTCATTGTCGGGGAGGTAGCCACAACTGTCCTTATCAATGGCAAACCTGCCGCAACGGTAGGAAGTATCGGCGCCCATGGTAATAACGTGGTGAGTGGTTCCGCCACAGTGATAATCGGGAACTCCCACACGCCAGCGAACTTCATCCCTCCGCTACCAATGCCGCTGTGGTTGCAGCCATTCAATGAGCAGTTTCGTATTGTCGGAAGCGACGGCCAGCCTCTCGCCCATGTGCCTTATCACATCAAAGATGAGACGGGACGTGTTTACACCGGGTTCTCCGATGAGTCAGGGCATACGCCACGGATTACTACCAAACAACAGGAAACCCTTGAAATCACCACAGGCGTTGCGGCGCTTGAAAAGTGGGGCGATGCATGACCGAGTTCTCCTGTAATGTCCCTACAAACCAACAGACTGGTTCGGTAAGCAATGTGCCTGGCTATTCAATGCCTGCGAACATTCACTTATTTGTGGTCGTTGAAGAAATTGGCAAAGATGGCTTTCTGGTTCGGAAAATCTATTCGTCGCCAGACAACCCTCATCTCGTCGCAAAAAACCTTTCGGCATTTCAAATCAAACATGAGATATGGCCGGAAAAATTTGGCATGTCACCTGTCGATCCAAAATCTACTGCCACAGTAGCCGAGCATGTTATTAGCAGTAGGAAATATCCATCCAGTTACCTTTCGACCAGTTCTGAATTCCCGAATGGTTCGCCGCGATTCGAGGGCAAAACTATTTACATCGATATTGAGAAAGCAAAAGCTGCCGGTGCAAAACTTGTAAGCACCGAAGAAATATTGAAGTCTCTCGACGAATACAAAACAGTCGCCCCAAAGAAAATCCCTCAGATTGAGCAAATCGCTGACTGGGTCAAAAATATAGACAAGGAAGTATTGGTTCATGCTGGAAAAGTACCCGCCAAGGCGATTTTCACCCCAGGCTCCTATAAAACCACAAACCTGTTAATTAAAGGTGCACGAGTGGTAAGGGTTTTTGCTATCGGGTTCACCGCCTATGACTTGAAATTGGCGGCAGATGAATCGATCAAGCAAAACAGCGTAAAGCCGATCTCTGTGGAAGTTGTCAAGCAGGCTGGTGGTTGGGGAGCAGCGATCGCCGGCGGAAGGATAGGTCTGGCAGTCGGCGCAGCTGTCGGCATCGAAACAGGGCCCGGAGCAATTGTTAGCGCAGCGGTGGGAGGAATTATTTTCGGCACTGCGGGTTATTTGGGTGCAACCTGGCTTACTGATTACGTACAAGAATGAGGTCTGGTGATGAGTTTTTTTAGTCGTTTCAAAACTTTAATGAAGCAAGAGCCTGAAGAGCAAATTGCTGGATATTCAATTTGCGATCTCAAAACAATCTTCACTGCATCTTCACCAGAAACAACTGCTCCATTGTTTGAATATCCGAAAGTAATGTCTTTGAGGCAGCTAGGTATTTCGGCATTTTATATTTCATTCTTAATCGACAGCAAAGACACGCTTAATTTTTTGACACTGATCAATTTAACCTTCAGATATCAATCCGAAAAAACATTCAACGACCTGCCAGCAAAGCACTATGTCAACGATAAAAAAAATGAGCACTTGGTATTTTTTACATCAACAAGAGAATTCAACGGCACTACTGTTCGTATGGTCACGAACAGCACCGACTTCATGGATGAAATTTTCCGTGCGAAATTCGCGCCCCCTCCTCCGTGGGTAGCATTTGAAGGCTACAAACCTTCCTGGTGGGGAGGCGATATGCAAGGTGCTCAGGGTTATTACGACGATAACTACTTCCGTCCCTTCTTCACTCGATTGAGTGATTCAGAAAAACAGACGTATTACACCAGATTTGAAGCCACAGACGAGTGGATAAAAAACCTGGAACTGATGTACAGCAACGACTGAATCCCACCCACAAAAAAACCCACTGACCGTCACCGGTTCAGTGGGCTTTTCTCCTATCAGATGCGCCGCGCCCTACGTAGGAGGTGCCAAAGGCTGCGATCTCTTGATCTTAAAACCGATCAAGCGACCTCGGCTTCCTTCTTCAAACTGTTCATATCAATGACAAACCGATACTTCACATCGCCCTTCAATATGCGGCCATACGCCTCGTTAATGTTCTGGATATCAATCATCTCGATATCCGAAACAATCCCGTGCTTGGCACAAAAATCCAGCATCTCCTGAGTTTCCCGAATTCCGCCAATCAACGAACCCGCCAAACTGCGACGTTTGAAAATCAGGTTAAACACCGAAGGCGACGGATGCGGATTGTCCGGAGCACCGACCAGCGTCATCGTGCCATCGCGCTTGAGCAGATTGAGGAAGGCATCCAGATCATGCGGCGCCGCCACCGTGTTCAGAATGAAATCCAACGTGTTGGCAAACTTCGCCATCTCATCTGGATTCTTCGACACCACCACCTCATCCGCGCCGAGACGCAAACCGTCCTCACGCTTGTTCGGCGACGTCGTGAACAACACCACATGCGCGCCCATCGCATGCGCAATCTTCACCGCCATATGCCCCAAACCACCCAGGCCAACCACCCCGACCTTCTTGCCAGGCCCGACCTTCCAGTGATGCAACGGCGAATACGTGGTGATGCCCGCACACAACAACGGTGCAACGGCGGCCAGGTTGGCGTCGTCGTGGGAAATGCGCAGAACGAACTTCTCCTTCACCACGATATTGTCCGAGTAACCACCGAACGTATTCTCGCCACCAAACACCGGACCGTTATAAGTCCCCGTGAACCCGCTCTCGCAATACTGCTCTTCGCCTTCCACGCACGACGCACAGTGCTGGCAACTGTCGACCATGCAACCGACGCCCGCCAGATCACCCACTTTGAACTTGCTGACATTCGCGCCGACGGCGATCACCCGCCCAACAATTTCATGGCCCGGCACCGAGGGATACAACGTGTTGTGCCACTCGTTGCGCGCGGTATGCAGGTCGGAATGGCACACGCCGCAATAGAGAATATCGATCTGCACATCGTCCGCGCCTGGGGCGCGACGTTCGAAGGTGAAAGGCTTGAGCGAGTCCTTGGAACTCTGCGCGGCGTAGCTGTAAGTCTTGGTCATTGCGATCGCCTTATGTGTGAGATGTCGAATACAAGGTGACTAGCGTAGTTGCTGAATCGTTCAAGTAGATGACGGTGGCGGTGGATTCGGTGGCCGACCATCGTTAAATCCTGGCGGCTGCGTTATGCCGCGTTGCGGGTAGGGTAAGGCTTGGGGAGGTGTAGGCGATGGTTGCATTCTGCTGAATTCTTGCCTGATCCGGTTAGATTGGGTTAGCGATGTGTTTATCCAGCGGCATTGCAGAATCAAAGCCTGCAAGAGATCTCTTTCCACATGTAGTCGTAGTTGTATTTCAGCCATAGGACCAGCACCTTATCAAACTGTCTGCGTAACCAATCACGCTCACGCGCCGCCAACCTTTCCTCGATCCTTTCTCTGAGCCAGTCGGGGTCAAAGCCTGTCCATACAGTGGGCAAGACTGCTGCAAGATTGGAGAAGCACACTGGTGCTACCTCTGAAAAAAAGATTTCGCACAGTACGTCAGGATCGACGCCTTTGACTTGGCGCACGATGTAGTCGTAATCGGTCGGAAAATAGTTGAATGGCTCAGACAGTGCGGCTCTGACCTCTGTCAGTTGTGGCTCGGTCAGAAAATGTCCCAATGCGAAAACTCCTCCAGTTCCTCATCAAGCGAGTCCGCGACCGCGCCGCCTGCAACGCCACCAGCCACTGATCCCACCAAGACGACCGCAACTGCGCAGATCGGAGCGCCAGGGCCACACATCGCACTCACACCCATCCCAGCTAGTACGCCGCCTAACGCACCTCCACCGACGATGATGCCTTGTCGGGCCGTTTCTTTGGGTTTGTTTTCAGCATTCAGGATTTGATAAGTCGCCAGCGCAGCGGTCACGAGAACGCCGAGTTTGCCCATGATTAGCATTTTTTTGGTGCCTTTCGTGAACTTGGCATCATCCCGGCCGGCGGCTTCCAAAATGGTGTAATGAGTTTTCTTTTGCTCTGCGGCTGAAAGATTTTCATAGCTCTTT
Source organism: Pseudomonas sp. NPDC086278 (assembly GCF_050280905.1). Classification (NCBI taxonomy): domain Bacteria; kingdom Pseudomonadati; phylum Pseudomonadota; class Gammaproteobacteria; order Pseudomonadales; family Pseudomonadaceae; genus Pseudomonas; species Pseudomonas sp. NPDC086278. The sequence continues at coordinate 85,291 of NZ_JBNNWE010000002.1, read as the reverse complement.
TTGAAGATATCTTTGGATGTTGGCAGATGCTCGAAGGCAGTTTCGAGGAATAGTAATATCAACCGTCTGGCCGGAAGCGGACGTTCAGAAGTGGCAGCTAACGACCCATAGCTGCCGATCAGCACAGGCTAAACAGCCACAATCAGACATCCGTGACGGTTAGCATTCAGCTCGAAGTAGCCTCCCTCACGGTGGTTACGTCAGCTTTTCAATCAAAATCGAGGTGGCTGTGATCGTTATATCTCCAAAATCACCTTCAAGGGATAGAACATTATCAACGATGTTTATCCCTTCAAGCTCTCCGAGTTCGCTGGTGTTTTGAACGTTAAGAGCGCCAAGCCTGACAGTTAGCTCAGTGCCGTCCGCGTTCCATGCCATCAGCTTATTTCTGGACCCGTCATCCAGTCTGACAACCATCTCGAAATAGCGATGGGCTTGGTCCACTGTGATCGATAAGACACTGCTTTCTTCAAGTGCGTGAACATCCATGATGAAGCTTCTTTTGTTCAAATCCGCATCCTACTACAGGCCGCTATAGGCGAATGCACGCGTCTAAAATGAAGGTCCGCACCTGGCCGATTGCTGGCTGTCACCAAGGGCAGAAATCGACCCCATAGCTGTCATTAAATTGAGGTAACGAAGCGGGTTTCGAGGCCTACACTTACTGGCAGTAGCGCATTAATCAATACGACGGCATCGTCGCCCTGGTTAACGTACATCAATGAGTCACCGGTCTCGAACGTAACTCTGAATCCGGCAAGCCAAGATTCTTGCCTGTTGAAAGAGTCAAGAATTCCCTCAACTGCGCAAATTTTTGTGTTTTCGAGGTGGGTTGCTGATAGATCTGCAAGCAAGTTTTCCCTCTTCCAGGAGCAGGTCACGTTCGGCTCTATCTCGAAGGAAGCCGGCGTATCAGAAGGCAACAAGTCCGCGCCTACTCTCTCGCCATCACTCAAGAGATACATGGATAGAACCTCTCCCTCGCCAAAACGCCACTCTAGAGAACCTATGTATCCCAGATCTTTCTCGTCGTTGAAATAGTACTGGTCGTGCAGCAGCACGCTCAGCCGCTTTCCCAAAAGCGAACATGCGTTTTGCAGGTCTAGGACAGCTCTTATAGGGGATGGGGAGTGTCGGCTAGACATCGGGCACCTCATATAGGTGGGAAGAGAGGCAGATAGTACACAAACGCCATTACGTCCGCTTCTGGCCATTGTCTGCCGGTCGCCAATGGCAGCTTTTGGCCGATAGCCGCCCTCCGCCAGCGCCCACATTGAGTCGAAAGTCGACCCGTCACGAGATGAATCTATCCCTCGCGCGCCCACAAAAAAGCCCACTGACCGTCACCGGTTCAGTGGGCTTTCCCATTACGCGGCTATTTACAAAGCCAAATCACTGGCAGGCTTCGGTGCCTTGCCCGCGTCGGCCGGAGCAGCGGCCGGGGCCGCCATCTGGCCGATTGCCGGTGGCGGCGTCAGTTGCAACACCTTGGCGGTGTAGGCCCACTCTTCAGCGACTTTTTCAGGGCTGGTGTTCAACTGCGTGCCATAGCTCGGCACAATTTTATGCAGCTTTTCCTGCCAGGCCGGCGATGCAACCTGATCCTTGAAGACCTTTTGCAGCACGGACAGCATGATCGGTGCAGCGGTCGATGCGCCTGGCGAAGCGCCCAGCAGACCGGCGATGGTGCCGTCAGCGGAGGCAACGATTTCGGTGCCCAGCTTCAGCACGCCACCCGCGGCTTCGTCACGCTTGATGATTTGCACGCGCTGGCCGGCTTGCCACAGACGCCAGTCTTCGGCTTTGGCGTTCGGGAAGTATTCTTTCAGGGCGTTCATGCGGTCTTCGTCGGACAGCATCAGTTGGCCTGCGAGGTACTCGACCAGCGGGTATTCCTTGATGCCGACCTTGGTCATTGGCCACACGTTGTGCGTGGTCGTGGTGGTCAGCAGGTCCAGGTACGAGCCTTCTTTGAGGAACTTGGTGCTGAAGGTCGCGAATGGGCCAAACAGGATCACGCGCTTGCCGTCCAGGACACGGGTGTCCAGGTGCGGAACCGACATCGGCGGTGCGCCAACGGAGGCTTTGCCGTAGGCCTTGGCCAGGTGTTGCTCGGCGATGGTCGGGTTCTCGGTGACGAGGAACGAACCGCCCACCGGGAAGCCTGCGTATTCCCTGGCTTCAGGAATGCCGGACTTTTGCAGCAGGTGCAGTGCACCGCCGCCCGCACCGATGAACACGAACTTGGCGTCGGTTTCGGTTTTGGTGCCGTCCTTCAGGTTTTTGTAGCTGACGCGCCAGGTGCCGTCTTCGTTCTTGGTGATGTCTTGCACTTCGCTAGACAGTTTCAAGTCGAACTTCGGCGTGGTTTGCAAGTACGCAACGAACTGGCGGGTGATCTCGCCAAAGTTGACGTCGGTGCCGATCGGGGTCCAGGTGGCCGCGATTTTCTGGTTCGGGTCTCGCCCTTCCATCATCAGCGGAACCCACTTGGCGATTTGCGCCGGGTCTTCGGAGTACTGCATGCCGGCGAACAGCGGGCTCGCTTGCAGGGCTTCGTAACGCTTTTTCAGGAACTTGATGTTGTCATCGCCCCACACAAAGCTCATGTGCGGCGTGGAGTTGATGAACGAACGCGGGTTTTTCAGGACGCCCTGCTGAACCTGCCACGACCAGAACTGGCGGGAAATCTGGAACGCTTCGTTGATTTCAACGGCCTTCGGGATCGTCACCTTGCCGTTTTCGTCTTCCGGCGTGTAGTTCAACTCGGCCAAGGCGGAGTGACCGGTGCCGGCGTTGTTCCAACCGTTGGAGCTTTCCAGGGCGACGCCATCGAGGCGCTCGACCATTTCCATCGACAGATCGGGTTGCAGCTCGTTAAGCCACACACCCAACGTCGCGCTCATGATGCCGCCGCCGATGAGCAGTACATCGACCTTCTTTGCCTCTTCCGCGTGAACGGACGTGATCCCCATCGACAAAGCCAGCCCCAGCAGGGCCGTGTTCATTTTTTTAAACATCTGTAGCACCTATGATAAAACGCCATCCGCCCTTCCATCGCCACGACGACACCCTTGGTTCACGGCATTCAGGCAGAATGTCGTGGGTGTTCGCGCATGATGATTGGAGGGGTGGGCACACAAGGCCGACTGCGTGCGTCGACCTCAGTTATATGTCCCTACTGAACTGACTTTTTATCATTATTGGCTTCAGCTACTTGAGCGACATTGATCCTGTCGGCACGTCCTTGGGACGGGCAAACGGAATAGGTCAAACCCAGTTGGCGCGCAGAATATCACGGCAAGGCGACCGTGCGCTCCCGAAAGGACTCACGGGTCTAGTCCAGACGCGGCTCGTTTGCCGCGTCCTGGCCCAAACGATTCAGCACAAACACCTTGGCGTTGCGGGTCATCTGGTCCAAATGCCGGTCGCGTTGCTTTTCAGCATCGACCATCGCGCGTTTACCGTGTTTTTGCAGCAAGTAGTGATGGATCTGCCGCACCTCGAGGGAACTGTAGATAAAGGTCACATCGAGCAACCCCATCAAGCCATCGCTGCCGTGATCGCGGGTGTTCATCAGCACCTGCGTGCCGCGCGCGCCCAGCACCTGAAAACCCATGGATTCGAACCACGGCACCTTGGCCACCGCGCAGGTCAGTTCGGCGTGCGGGTAACGGCTGATCATGTCTTGCAGCATGGCGCGCGCGATCCCTTGGCGACGATGCCCGGCGTCGACGGCCATGTAGGCCACGCCGCACGCGTCGGCATCATCCTTGACCGGCAGGTAGAGCAGGAAACCAATGACTTTTTCCGGGTCTTGATCATCGGTGGCGACGATCAACTCCACCGCAATCCCTTTGCCGCCGCCGAGGGCTTCCAGGTACAGGTGCACTTCATAGCCGACCGCGTACTGATACACGTTGTACAGCGGATTGCTCGGCGCAATGCCGACCATGCTGATGTCGGTCAGGTTATCGACGACCAGTTGCAGGATCTGGCTGTTGACGGGCTCCGGGCACGGGGCGGTGAAGTGAGTGAGTTGCGGCATTGAACGTTTGACTCCGGGATAGGACTTACTGGGCATCGACGCGGGCATTGTCACAGATTGATCGCCACGCCGCTTCCGCCAGCAACTCTCGATGAGCCTTCGGGCTGCCCGCCACCCTCCCCGACAACCATGCCCGACAGTAACTGTCGGCCTGGCCGATGATCAGCGACGGCAGCAATTCGGCGGGAAACGCGCGCAGCTCATCGCGCCGGCCGGGTTCTGCCAGCCATTGTCCGAGCTTTTGATTACGGGTTTTGTTGCGGCTTGCCAACTCGTCCTTGAACGGCCCTTTGGTCACGGCGAATCGCGCGTGGTACTGAAACCGCGCCCATTCGGGTTGGCTGTCGACCCAATCGACGTAGCTGTGCACCAACGCGTGCACGCCCTCCTCGGTGCTCCCGGCGTCGGCCAGATAGCGGTCGCGAAGCAATGCCTGATCGTCCAGCGCGGTAAAAAACAGCGCCGCCACCAAACCTTCCTTGTTGCCGAAGTGATGGTAGATCGCGCCGACACTGGTATCACATTCGGCGCGAATCATTTCGATGGTCGTGGCTTCCAGACCCTGTTCGTTAAACAGGGCCAGGGACTTTCTGAAGATATCGCGCTTGAGTTCGGCTCTGCGGCCGGGGTAACAGCGCTCGAGTAGATCTGTAGTTTCCATGCTGAACACTGGCCAAAAATAATCCATGACAAGGCAGTGACTGCCCATGAGAACGCCGCGCTAGGTTGACAGATTTCGCTTCGACAGAATACTGTTCTGCCACAGAACATTGTTCTGTTACGGAACATAATTCTGCAAACACAATCATCAGTGAGGCTTCAACATGAGTCAGGTTCTCGGCATGTTCAACAGCGCAGGCCCGCAAGCTTTCAGCAAAATGGCCTGCCAGATGGCGCCCTACTTCACCACCATCAACCCGCTGGTGACGCACTTGCGCAAAGGCCATTCGACCGTGCAGGTGCCGTTCGCCAAGGAAATCACCAACCACCTGGGCACCGTTCACGCGATTGCGATGTGCAACGCCGCCGAACTGGCAGCCGGGATGATGACCGACGTGTCGATCCCCGCCGGTGCTCGCTGGATTCCAAAAGGCATGACCGTCGAATACCTGGCCAAAGCCAAGAGCGATGTAACGGCGGTGGCGGATGGTGACGCAGTGGATTGGCTGACAGAAGGCGACAAGATCGTGCCGGTGGACATTCATGACGCCGACGGCAAAAAGGTGTTCACGGCGCGGATCACCATGAATGTGAAGCTCGCCTGAACAGCCGCGTACATGTGGCAACGGGCGCAGGCTGCACCCGTTGCCACATCAATCGGCTTACCAGTCGTAGGTCATTTCAACCGCTGCAACCCGCTCCTGACCGTAATAGCAACCGAACGAGTAGTTGCAATCGGAGACGTACTCGCGATCAAACACGTTTTGCACGTTCAGGCGGGTTTGCAGTCCGCGCAAACTCGGGTCGAGTTTGCCCATGTCATAGCTGAGGGTGGTGTCGTAAACCACGTAGGACGGCACGTCGAACGAGTTGGACGAATCACCCGGCTTGCGCCCGGTGTAGCGAGCGCCGGCACCGAAGGTCAGGCCATTGAGCGCCGCCTGGGTGAAGTGATAGTCCGCCCACAACGAGGCGGAAACCGGAGCCTGGGCTTCGTTGCGATTGCCTTGATCGCCGTAGGTGCTTTTGGTGTAGAACGAGTCGATATAAGTGGCCGCCGCCAGCACGTCGACATTGTCGATGCTGGATTTAACCTCCAGTTCGACGCCGCGCGAGCGCACTTCGCCCGCCTGAGTCTGGTACTGCGGATAGTCATCGTCACCGGTCAGCACGTTTTTCTGTTTGATCTGGTAGACCGACGCGGTGATCAGCGTTTTCTCATACGGCTGGTACTTCACGCCCACTTCGTACTGTTCGCCCTCGGTCGGCTCGAACGCCTTGCCGCCCCGCTCCGGCGCGGCGGTGCCGATGGTCGGCAGGAACGATTCGGAGTAGCTGATATACGGCGCCAGGCCGAACTCGGTGACGTAGGTCAGGCCCACGCGGCCGGTGAATTTGTTGTCGCGTTGCGAGGCTTTTGTACCGGCGAGGATGTCCTTGTTGTCGATTTCCGCCCAGTCCTGACGCCCGCCGATGGTGAGAATCCACTGGTCCAGTTTGATCTGGTCCTGCACGTAGACGCCGGTCTGGCGCAAGGTGTTGTCCCACTGCGTGTCGAGCACCGGCATCACGCTGCTGGTGTCGTAGTTGTTCTTGCCGTAGAGGTCGACCGGCAGCACGTTGTTCGCATTGAGACCATCGTATTTGCGGCTGAAGTGACGATAGTCGACGCCCGCCAGCGTGGTGTGCTCCAGCGCGCCGGTGTTGAATGTGTATTGCAGGTTGTTATCGACGGTGTAGGCGATGTTGTGCTGGCGCCAGTCGAGTTTGGTGCGGTTGGCGTGGGTGTAATCGGTGACGCCGTCGGCATCGGTAACGAAACTGCGCAGGTAGAAGCCTTTGTACTGGTCGCGCACGTCGGTGTAGCGCGCGGTGGAACGGTATTTCAGGTCATCGGTGAGGCTCTGGCTGAAGTCGTAGCCGGCAATGTACTGGTCACGTTTGTAGTCGTTGAAATCCGAGTCGCCGGAGAAAAAGTCGCGGTCGATTTTCTGTCCGGTGGGGCCGCGATTCAGCGAGCCGATCCTTGGCAGCGACTGGTAATCGACCGCGCCGTCATCGTGCTGGACCTGCGCCAGCAGCGTCAGCGACGTTTCTTCAGTGGGCGCCCAGGTCAGGCTCGGTGCCAAAAGCTTGCGTTCGCTGTGGGTGTGCTCGACCTGGTCGTTGCCCTTGTTCGCCACACCGACCACGCGATAAGTGAATGCTTTCTGCTCGTCAATCGGGCCGCTGGTGTCGAACCCGCCGTTGACCCGGTTGTAGCTGCCCGCGCCCAGTTTCACCTGGCTGCGCTGCTCGGTGGTCGGACGCTTGGAGACCATGTTGATCAGGCCACCCGGCTGGTTCTGCCCGTACAACACCGACGACGGCCCTTTGAGCACTTCGATGCGTTCCAGGGTGTACGGGTCGATTTGCGGTGCCCCGCCCAGGCTGCCGGCATACGGAATGTAAGCACCGTCGAGGTACAGCGGCGTCGGGGCGAAACCACGGCTGGTGATTTCGTCGGCAATCGAGTTGCGATCGGTGAAGCCGCCCGTGTTCAACCCTGGCGTGTAGCGCAGGGCTTGGGTCAGGTTGCGAGCGCCCTGGACTTCGACCTGATCGGCAGTCACCACGTTGATGGCCTGCGGGATTTCGAGGATCGGTGTGTCGGTCTTGGTGCCGGTAGCGCTGCGCGTCGCTACAAAACCGTCGACCGGCCCGTAAGCGGACTCGATGGCCTCACCGGAAATGCTGGTCGCGCCCAGTTGCAGCGCCGAACCCGATTCCACCACGGGCAACAGCGAATAGCTGCCATTGTCGTGACGCACTGCCTGCAATTTGCTGCCGGCAAGCAGCTGGCGCAAACCGGCGTCCACCGTGTACCGGCCGTGCAACCCGGTGGAGGTCTGACCGCCCGCATGGGCCGGGTCAAACGACACCGTGACGCCGGCCGTAGCGGCAAATTGAGTCAACGCCAGCCCCAGCGAACCGGCAGCGATGTTGAACTCGGTTTCGACATTAGTCTGTGCCCACGCAGGCGTTGCGATGGCCGCCATCCCCAATGGAGCGACCAGCGCCATGCCGAGCAGGGCGGCGTGGACGGCGCGGTTCAGCGGTTTGACAGAAGATGTACGGTGTGGGGGATTGCGAGGGGTCATGCGGTTTCCTTTCGCCCGGCGGCAGTCAATGGCGGCGTCTCGTTGCGCCTCTACCTGTAAAGTCGAACGAGAATCGGAATCAACAACCCCTCTCGAAAGATTTTTTCGGACGCGTATTTACACCGGTTCCACGCTGGCCCAATACCGACTGAAACGCCGGATGCGCACCGGCAAAGTCGCGGTCAGGTTGTCCAGAATGGTGTCGGTGCTGCCGAGGTGAAACGCGCCGGAGAGGCGCAGCGCGGCAATCGATGGGTCGCAGCCCAGGTGACCGGGACGGTAGCGCTGCAATTCCGTGATGAAATCGGCCAGGCGCCAGTCATTGACCACCAGCATGTCGCGGGTCCAGGCATCGGCCAGCGGGTTGGCGCCCAACACCGACTCAAAGCTGTCGCTACCGAAACTCAACTGCTGACCGGCGTCGACGCGCACCACTGACACCGGCAGCGCCGCGCAACGCACTTCAACCGCATGCGCCTGCACGCTGACCTGCGTGCGCCCCGCTTCGCTGCGCACGATAAACCGCGTGCCCAACGCACGAATGCTGCCCTCGCCGGTGTGCACGATGAAGGGCCGCGCCAGTTGATCGCGGGCCGTTTCGATCATGATTTCCCCCGCCAGCAACCGCACTTCGCGCAGTTGCCCGGTGTAGCGGATGTCCACGGCGGTGGCGGTGTTGAGTTGCAGTTGGCTGCCGTCATCGAGGCGCAGGCGACGCCGTTCGCCAGTGCCGGTGCGCTGATCCGCCAGCAGCGTCGGCAATGGCGTGGTGTTCCACGCCAGGGTGCCCGCCCCGCCCGCCGCCAGCAGAATCGACAAGACCTTGAGCACGTCGCGCCGTTTCGCCCGAGCGTTGGCCAAGGTCGGGCGGGCGATGCCGGGGCTGACTTGTCCAAGTTTGTCTTGCAGGCGCGCGAGTCTTTCCCAGGCTTGCACGTGGCGCGGATCGCGCTCCAGCCAGCGCCGGTGCGCCTCGCGAGTGGCCTCGTCCGGCACCTCGCCGCGCAAGTCGACATACCAGCGCGCGGCGGCCTCAAGCGTTGCGTGATCCAGCGATTGCGGTTGCGCCACCCCTCAGTCCTCGACCAGCAGCAAGCAATGCGTCAGAGCGCGGACTGCGTGCTTCTTCACCGTGTTCACCGAGACGTTCAACCGGCGGCCGATTTCCACATAGCTCAGACCATCGAGTTGCGCCATCAGGAAAATCTCGCGGGTGCGGCCACCCAAACCGTCAAGCATGCGGTCGATTTCCATCAGGGTTTCGATAATCAGCGTGCGGGTTTCCGGCGAAAACGCCACCGGCTCAGGGATCAGCGCCAGCGTGTCCAGATAGGCCTGTTCCACCGCGCGACGGCGGAACATGTCGATCATCAAGCTGCGCGCGACGGTGCTCAGGTAGGCGCGCGGCTCGCGCAACTCCGGTGCCTTGCGCTGGGTCAGGACGCGAATGAAGGTGTCCTGCGCCAGGTCCGCCGCGTGGTCGATGCAGCCCAGTCGCTGCCGCAGCCACCCGCACAACCAGCGGTGATGGTCCTCGTAAAGCGTGTGCACGGCGTGTTGCAGCGAGAGATCGGCGGAGGACATGAAGACGGCCCAAGGTGGAGAGTTATTTGATAATGACTCTCATTTTCTTCGAAGGCACTACGGGTTGGCAAGGCCAGTGCTGCATCGATTACGGACAAAACCGTCCGGAGAGAGCGGATCGCCGCCCCGTTTTTCTCCGCGAGCGACTGGCCTACTGTGGCTTCCAGACACTTACTGGAGGTCACCATGAATCACCCAACCCTGCTTTCCCCGATCAACATCGGCCCACACACCTTGTCTCATCGCGTCGTCATGGCGCCGTTGACCCGCATGCGTTCAGAGCCCGGCGACCTGCCCGGCGCGCTGATGGCCGAGTACTACTCGCAACGGGCCACCGATGGCGGCTTGATCATTTCCGAAGCGACCGTGGTCTCGACTACCGGCAACGGCTACCTCGGTTCGCCGGGCCTGTACAACGACGCACAGATCCCGGGCTGGAAAACCATTACCGAGGCGGTGCACGCCAAGGGCGGGCGGATTTTCCTGCAACTGTTCCACGCCGGTCGCCAGTCCCACAGTGACATGCAACCCGGCGGCGCACAGCCTGTTGCACCGTCCGCTGTCGAGTACGACGGCGTTGCCTACACCGCCAGCGGCTGGGTGCCGAGCACTGTGCACCGCGCCTTGAGCGAAACCGAAGTGGCGGCGCTGGTCGACGATTTCCGCAGCGCGGCACAACGTGGCCTTGAAGCCGGTTTCGACGGCGTGGAAATTCACGGCGCCAACGGTTACCTGATCGACCAATTCCTGCAGGACGGCAGCAACCGCCGCACCGACGCTTACGGCGGCACCATCGCCAAGCGTGCGCGGTTTTTGATGGACATCACCCGCGCCGTGATTTCAGTGTGGGGCAGCGAACGCGTGGCGGTTCGCCTTGGGCCGAGCGGCAGTTTCGGCGGCATGAAGGACAGCAACCCGGAAGCGCTGTTCGTCTACGTCGCTGAACAACTGGCAGCGTTGAACCTGGCGTATCTGCACCTGATCGAGCCGCGTGTGTTGGGCAATTCGATCGATGAAAGCAAAGACCAGAATCCGCTGGCGGCGCAGTTGATCCGCAAGCATTACGCCGGTTTGATCATCGCGGCGGGTGGTTTCAGTGCGGCCTCGGCGGAGCAGATTCTGCAAGCGGGCGATGCCGACCTGGTGGCGTTTGGTCGCGACTTTATCGCCAACCCGGATCTGCCGGAGCGCATTCGCCATAACCTGCCGCTGAATGCTTACGACCGCGACACGTTTTACGGCGGTACGGAGGTCGGGTTTACGGATTATCCGTTCTACCAACAGAGCGCTTGATCTGATCCAGCTTCTGCGTTGAGTCATCCGCCGCCTTCGCGAGCAAGCCCGCTCCCACAGTCGATCTTCAGCGAACACACAGTGTGTATTCGTCGACGAGCCGCTGTGGGAGCGGGCTTGCTCGCGAATGGCGGCACCCCGGTTTCGGACTCGCCCCTTTGCAAATCCCCCGCCCGCCTCTACTCTGCGTTAACCCTCCCCCAGCATCGAGCACACCTCCCATGATGGACAGCCTCAGCGGTATCACGGCCTTCATTCAGGTGGCCGAGACCCGCAGCTTCACCGAAGCCGGGCGTCTGTTGGAAATCTCCTCTTCCGCCGTCGGCAAAAGCGTGGCGCGCATGGAAGAACGCCTCGGCGTGCGTCTGTTCCATCGCAGCACCCGCAGCGTCACCCTGACCACCGAAGGCGAGCTGTTCCTGGACCGCTGCAAACGCATCCTCAGTGAAGTGGAAGCGGCGGAAATGGAGCTGCTGGAGTTGTCCGCCACGCCACGCGGCAAGGTGCGCATCAGCGTGCCGATCCAGAACGTGTTGATCATGCCGGTGCTGGCCGGGTTCATGCGCGCCTACCCGGACATCGAGCTGGACGTGGACATGTCCGACCGCATGGTCGACGTGATCGAGGAAGGGTTCGATGCGGTGATCCGCACGGGAGCGCCGCAGGATTCGCGGCTGATGGCGCGCAAGCTCGGTGGCTATCAATTGCAGTTGGTGGCGTCGCCGGCGTACCTGGAGCGCAATGGCAACCCGACACACCCGGACGAATTGATCCGGCACGTGTGCCTGCTGCACAAGTTTCCGGCCACCGGCATGATCGAGCGCTGGCCGCTGCGCGTGGACGACACGCACATCGAGCCGAACCTGGCGCGTGCATTGACCTGCACCACGATGGACCCGCTGACGTACCTGGCGATCGATGGAGTGGGGATTGCCTGCCTGCCGGATTTTTCAATCCGTCAGCCGTTGGCCGACGGCAGGCTGAAGGTGGTGCTGGAGGATTACACCGACCACACCGGCAACCTGTGGATGCTCTGGCCTGCGTCGAAGCAGACGGCACCGAGGTTGCGAGTGTTAATCGACTTTTTCAAAGACAACATCTTGAAGCCTTGAATCAGCGTTGCAGGGCCTCGGCAATCGGCGCTTTGCCGAGGCCGAAACTGAGCATCACCGCCAACCCGAACACACCGATAGCAGCGCCCAATGCCAGCGCCGACGGCACGCCAGCGTGATCGACCATCAAGCCGCCGAACAACGAACCCGACGCGATTGCCACCTGGAATGTGGTGACCAACATTGCCGAACTCGCCTCGGGCAATTGCGGTGAGGTCAGTTGCATCCAGCTGCTGACACCCAGCGGAATGGCGCCGTACGCCGCGCCCCACACCAACACCGCCAGGGTCACGCCCACCCCCTGTAATTGCGGCAACGCCAATTGCGCGATCACCATCAGCAGCACCACCGCGCCCAACGACGCGCGCAGATGCGTGGCGATGGTCCCGGCCATGGCGAAGTTCGCCAGCATGCCGACCAGACCGAAGCCCAACAGAATCGCGGTGATGGCACTCGGCGAGAAGCCGGCGTCATGCCCCAGGAACGGCGCAATGTAGGTATAAGCGGTGAAATGCGCCGCTACCACCGACCCCAGCAACAGCATGCTGCGACGCGCATTGCGGCGTGACAGAAATGCCAACAGCGCGCGGACCTTCAAACCTTCGCTGGAGGGCAGCGACGGCAAGGTCAGTGCCTGCGCCGCGAGCGCCAACAACGCCAGCCCCGCCGTCACCGCAAACGACATTCGCCATGAAAACAAGGTGCTGACAAACGTCCCGAACGGCACGCCAAACACTGTGGCCAAGGTAATGCCGGCGAAGATCAGTGCCGTGGCTTTTGCCGCTTTCGATTCACTGACCAGACGCCCGGCAGCGGCAATCGCCACCGCCCAGAAACCACCCAGGGCAACACCCAACAGCCCGCGCCCCAACAACATGATCGCCAAGGACGGCGCCGCCGCCGAGACCAGGTTCGAAGCCACCAGTAACAGCGTCAGCAACAGCAACAGGTGCCGCCGGTTCATCCGCCCCGCGCCGAGCATGATCGCCGGCGCCGACACGGCCGCGACAATCCCCGGCACCGTGACCATCAACCCCGCCACGCCATCGGTAATGTTCAAGCTGTTGGCAATCTGCGGCAGGACGCCGACCGGCAGATATTCAGTGGTCACAAACGCAAAGGCGCCGAGGGCCACGGAGTACACCGACAGCCAGTCGCGCCACGAAGAAGACGCCTCGCGCACAAGCGCAGTGGCGGCCGGTAATGCATGCAAATCGTTCATGGGAAAGCTCCACAGTAATGAGTGGAGCCATGCTAGGTAGCTTGCCTGCGGGGAAAAACAGGCTGCGGTTCCGATCACTGCGGATCAATCACTCCACAATCAAACCGCTCTGGCCTGCGCATTAGCGCCTTTCGTGTCCGAAGTGTTCGGCCCTGTGGCCGGTTTTTCCGTGAGGGCGCGCTCCGTAGACTTCACCTCGTCAACCATCACTGTGCGAGGACGCTGCCATGACCACCCAACACTCCCCGATTCGCGTCGGCATCATCGGCGTCGGCAACTGGGCCCGCCACGGCCACCTGCGGGTGCTGAATCTGTTGCCGAACTATCATTTGCAAGCGGTCTACAGCGAACACCGCGACCGCGCCGAAGCGGCGGCCGACGAATATGCAATCACCCAGGTCGCCGACTCGGTCGATGCGCTGGTGAACAACCCTGAGGTTGATCTGGTGGTGGTGCTCAATACCGCACCGCAACACGAAAAAACCGTGCGCGCCGCCATCGCCGCCGGCAAAGACGTCTACTGCGAATGGCCGCTGACCACCACCACCGCGGCTTCCCGGCACCTGCTGCACCTGGCAAAAGAGGCCGGCGTGCGCCACATCGTTGGCCTGCAACGCCGCCACGCGCCGCACAACCGCTACCTGCAAGACCTGCTGCAACAAGGCTACGTCGGTAAGGTGCGCTCGGTGCGGATGCACGTCAGCATGAATTACTTCCAGGCCCTGCGCCCCAATGCCTTGCGCTGGACCGCCCCGGCAGAAAATTTCTCCAGCGTCATCGCTATCTATGCCGGGCACTTCCTCGACATGCTCTTCACCGCCACTGGCTGGCCGGTCAGCGTGTCTGGATTGATGGTCAATCAGTTCCCGCAGGTGACCATCAAGGAAACCGGCGAAGTGCTGGACAGCAACGCGCCCGACCAACTGGTACTCAGCGGTTTGCTTGAAGACGGCGGCGTGATTTCGATCCACATTGAGGGCGGCAAACGTAACGGCTCCGGCGTGCAGATCGACATCACCGGCGATCAGGGCGACCTGAAAATCAGCAACCGCTCGGCGTTTGGCGATGTCGGCGACGACTATGTGCTCGAGGGCGCGCACGGCGACAACCTGGCGCTGCAGCCATTGCCGCTGCCTCAGCATTATCAGCGGCTGCCCGCCTCGTCATTGCCGTCAGCGGTGCTGGAACTGGCAGAGCTGTATTACGTGTACGCGCAGGATGTGATCGATGGCAGTCACGGCGCGGCGACGTTTGCCGATGCGGTGCGTTTGCATCAATTGCTGGACGCGGCTCAGTCAGGCGCACCAATAACCCTGGCCCAACCCGTCAGATAAATCAGCGATGTACCGGAGTGGACCTGCCTAAAACGTAATCTTGACCTCCACCCACAAGCCCGTGGGGTGATAGGCCAACACCGCTCGATTATTCGCCGCGGTCGGTGTTCGCATGAACGTGGCGGTTTCAGCGGCAATATCGCTGTCGCCGATCAAGACACGGTCATGGGTTCTGTCTTTCAAGGCTTGATAGAGATCGGGATACGGCATGTTCCAGTCGTTGCCTTGTGCGACCGCTGCCACCACGGGAATCATTGCGACCAATCGGTCGTCGGTCATTTTTTCCAGCCCCAACTGGCGCAGCGTCGCGTTATGGCTGCAATGATGGCCGACCTTGTACAGCGTGACGCGCGCAAGGATCTCGTCAACGGTCCACGCACGTTCGCCCGCCGTCACTGGCGAACGCGGGTACGTCTGGTCAGCCCATGACAGCCAGTTGCCGACCTGCGCATCACCGGGAAACAGCAAGACCTGCCCATCGGGCAGTTCGAACGCCAGCACCAGGCTGGTGTTGTTGGTGTCAGAGTCCATCTTCAGCGCCAGGGTTTCGGCCGATGAATACCATTCGTCATCGATTTTCCGTTTCTCGGCGTCGGGGTCGAAATACAGCGTTTGGGTGTTGGTGCGCTTATCCGGCGGTAGCTGTTTTACCGCGTCCAGTGTTCGCTGATGGGGCAGTGCAAACGGCAGGTCCACCGGCAAAACCTTAGCGCCGCTGAGATGGCCAACTTGAAGCTCAATGGCGTGAGCGTCCTCCAGGTTGGTCAGGTACACCTCTTTGGCCGCGCCTTTGGAGGGTGTGTCCTTGCGTAACTTGGCTTCATTCCTCGGCGGGCCCATCACGTACGCTTTGAGGCCCGCAATTTGTTGCGCAGTGGCCACATCGCCCGGTTCAAGGTAGCGGGTTCGCGCCGGTGTGGCCTTGTCCTTAAGCATCTGCAACGTACTGGCACCGGTCGGATGTTCGCCCCCGGCGACGCCCATGAACGCACTGAGGCTCAAAACGGTTGAGAGGTAAACATCCTTTTTATCCAGTGCGACCAGGGCCGGATTGCCCGCCACCGCTTTGAGCGCGGACTTGGCCTTGTCGAAGCGCTGATGCAACGCCACGGCCTGCGGATCGGAGGGGTTTTCCGTCCACGCCAGCCAGAACTCGCGGATGTCGAAGTGAGTCTTGAAAGCCTCCTGTTCATAGAGAAAACCGGACAGGTGATCGTGATGTTCGTGGGTGACGATCAGCAGGTCGAGCGTGCCACCGGTGGTGTCGAGCAGGTCGCTGACAATGTTACTCATCAACTGCTTGGCGCCTGCCACACCTTGCAACACCCCGCAGTCAATCAGGATGTGCTTGACCCCTGAGTTTGCGAGTGTGTGACGCAGTAAGAAACAGTCGCCGAGAATCCCGCGATACATGCGCACCGATACCGTACCGGTTGTGGCTGGCGTGGTCATGGTGTTCAGACTCCACGGTGCGTCATGGCAAACGGATTATCGCCGATGGCGGCGTCGCGGTAGCTCAACGCGAGGCTATCGGTGCCGGTATCAAGGAATTGACGCTGATGCTCAAGTCGATCCGCATCATTGATGCGTTTACGGATGACATAACGCACCTTCCCGTCTCGCAGGTCGATGATCAACGTTGCACCGCCCCGGAACACGAAATCACTGGCCAGCGATGCGTCGGGCCCGGATTTGGCTTTTGATTTTGATTTGGGCATATCCAGCCCATCCAGGTCGCGCTGCTTGTCGCGGTCTAAAAACCCCCGGCGTCGTTGCGTGACTTCAATCACCAACTGACGTAAATCCTGCCCATCAGGGCCGGCGCGACGGCAGGTGCGTACCGAGTGCACCTCGATTTTTGGCACAACCCCGTCGTATCTGGGGAACAGGCTGCCGGCGATGTAATCGTCACCACGCTGGGTGCTGTAAACAACACCCAGCGCCTGTGCCCATTGGGGATTCGACCCGCAGACCTTCATGACCCAGTCCCAGACAATCTTGCGATTGCTTTCTGACTGGAGAAAGCCCTTGTGCCGCTGATATTGCGGCGTGATGTCCAGCGCTTGCGTGCCTATGGGCGCGTCCAGCAGATCAGTGGCAACGAGGTTGACCGCCGATTCCCACAGCAGACTGTCCGGCGCCAACGACAGGCAACTGTCGGGCAGGATCCCGCGACGACGGAATGCCTGAATCATCGCCAGCCGATAGTGCATCGGATCGTCCGCGATCAAATCGGTGTCCGCGGTGATAATGCCGCGCAGAAACTCGCCGAATCGCACATCCACCGGCGGCAAATAATCCAGCGCGCGGATGCACATGCGCAACACGTGATCTGCCGATTTGATCGCTTCACGGGTCAGCCGTTGAACCAGCTCGGGCGGCAGTCGATTGCCCTTGCCCGCACCGCCGTCGGCCAGGCGTAAAAGGTCTGAGGAGCGCTGCTGATAAATACTCACAAAGGCGTCGAACACCGCCGCGACGAGGATCGCCCCGCGCTCATGTGGCTCGCGCACCTTCGACAGCAGCGTCGGGTCGGGCAGTTGCTGGCTGTCTTTGTCATCGATGGCTTCGCGCAACGCGGCGTACCGGCCCGTCGCTTCGCCGAATTGCCGGGCCAGGCCACTGAGCCACGAACGCTGATTGAGATTGCCGCCATTGGCCGCCACGTACATCGATACGGCCTCCGGCAACGTGAAGTGCATCAGCAGCGCGACAATGTCGGCAAACGCCTCGTGAAACGCGAGGCTGTCGACACTGGTCGACTCACTGTAGCGACGGTGCAGGCCATCGAGAATGGCGTGGGTGGTTTCGTGGGCGATGATGTCGTGGGACAACGCCGTGAACACCCAGCTGCCCGGCAGGTTGCCGCCAGGATCGGTCTTGGACGCCTTGAAGTAACCGAACAGTAATGCCTTCTTGTCTTTGCTGTAGTAGGCATTGGCCTCGCGCAGCGCATGAGGATAAATGCGCAACCTGGGGACTTCCTTATAGGTGTTGGCGGTCTCGTCCCACTGCGGGCACCAATACACTTTGCGGCCCAGCGCACGTTCAAACAGCTTCACGGTTTTCATCGCTACCGCGAACACCATCTGCTGGTGAAAGCGTGGATCGCCTTCTGACGGCGTCAGTCCGTCTTGCGCCAGCACGTGCGGATTATCGAGGTCCACCGGGTCATAGAACTGCGCGCTGGTGGGATCGATGTCGATGACTTCGAAGTACTCGTTGACGGGGCCCGGTTGCATCTTCGCCTCCCAGCGCTCCTCCCACGGAATCTGGATCGTGGCGTGACTGATGCGCGCCGTCTCAAGTTGCGTGGAGGCCTGCGGGTCGAAGGCATAAACCCGCAGTTTGCGCATGGGTGGCGGTGGGTAATTGTTCATGGGCACTCCCTTGGCGAGTGATGACCATCAAAGGCGCAATTCAATATCGACCATGGCGCCGGGGCTCAGCGTGCCCGACCACGGGGCACTGGTTTTCGTCGGGTCGTTCGCGGCAACAAGACAGATGCTCAACGGGACGTTGACCGGCACTTCCCAGCCGCCGGAGTGAGGAAAACGGCCAAAGTCGCGAACGAACAAACGCATCAGGGGGTTACGGCTGGAAGAATGATTCAGTAGCCCGACCACAGCGAATGCGCTGCCATTGGTGATTTCGACGTTCACCGTGTCGATGCCCTGCCGACTTTTGTCCTTTACCCAGGCAACGGAAATCCACGCCGTTGTCGGCGCCGGACGCGGCTTGATGTCGTCGACCTTGAGCACCGTGCGATACCCCAGCGCTACCAGCAATTTATTGACCCCGGCGCTGCCGCCGGCAATCACCATGGCGGTCAACAGATCGGCAAACCATTTGTCTTGTGGGTCCATCGCGGGAAACTTGTATTGCGCCGCCAGCGTTTGCACCACGTCCACGTTGAGCCAATACACCATCAGCAACGCCATCAACAACATGCACGGTGTTTTCATGCCGCGACCATCGAACAGCATCAGAAAGGGACGCCAATTGAAAACAATCGCCATCGCCGATTCCAACAGGGCGGCCAGCACAAAGAGTTTGAGCAACGTTGACGCCGAAGTACTGAAGTCACCCACCGAAAGCGGACGGTCGCTGTTGTCGGGACTGTTCGCATGGGCGGCGGCAACAGGCGATACAGTGGGCACTGTCGCGTCATCCGCCTGAACCGACGTAGTGCACACTTGAAGCCCGGAAAACAACATTGATAACAGTAGAAAAAGTTTAAGAAAGTTGCGCATGCATCCTCCTGGAAACCCTTGGAGCACAGCCTGTCAATCCACTGAAACATACGCAGAAAGTTGTTACATCGTTGAGACAGTTATGACTTCTCAGACAATAGCGCGCACGCTTGGATCTCAAGATAGTTCAAGTCGTAAGTTACGCAACAACATGAAGATGATCTTTAATACCAGTGCGCTACCGCTGTTATTCCAATTACTCGACTTACAACTGCAATGCACCGACAAACCCCAGGGCACGGTCTT
Organism: Pseudomonas sp. NPDC086278; assembly: GCF_050280905.1. Classification (NCBI taxonomy): domain Bacteria; kingdom Pseudomonadati; phylum Pseudomonadota; class Gammaproteobacteria; order Pseudomonadales; family Pseudomonadaceae; genus Pseudomonas; species Pseudomonas sp. NPDC086278. The sequence continues at coordinate 66,399 of NZ_JBNNWE010000002.1, read as the reverse complement.
GCACTTTTTTATGCAGGGTTTCGCGGATGCCCTCCAGCACACCGTCATTGAGGGTGATTTTGCCCGAGCAGTTCTTCAGGATGACGTCATCCGTTTGAATCTTGAAGAAGATGAGTTGGTTGATCACCGAAGAAATATTCAAGATAAACGCCATCATCGCCAGCGTCGTCTGCCCTTGGGCATCTTGCTCGACGGCGCAAATCTGGAACGATTGCGCCTGTAACTTGTGGCTTTCCCTTTTAAACACCGTGATCCACGGCGAACTGTCATTCATCGACTTCATTGCCTTGAGCGTGGTAATGACCAGCGCCAACGCCGGTGTCGCCGCGCCCAACAGCACGGTGGCCACCGCAATGATCGCTTCATGCACATCGACTTCCTTGCCGTGGCGTTTCTGAAGGTCGAACTGCTTGCTGGCAATGACCCAGCCCAATTGGCTCAACGTATCGAAATAGACGTCATACCAACCGAAGATATCGGAACGTTGACTCACCTTGGCGTTGGCCGCGAGCTGAGCGAGCAACAGACAATCCTGCACGTCTTGCCGCCGCTGCACCGACACCGCGGGCGTAAATGACACGACATCCGAACCCACCACCACGGCTTGTTGTTTATCGGCTTCAGGTTTGAACGGCGCTTCGGGTTCAGCGAAACCAATATTTTGTACACGGCTGCCAAGCGGCACTGTTGCCAGAAACGCTTTGGCCGAGTCGACCGTTATCGTCGTCATTTCAAAGACCCTCGTTACGTCAGGAAAGCAGTTCAGGGGCATAGGCCGAGAGCCTGGCCTTGACCAATGAAGCGCCGTGGCGCGTCAGCACGTCCATTTCCTCCGCTGACAATCGGCTCAAGTTCGTGGCAATGGCAGAGGCAAACGCCGCGTCGCCCTGGCGGGCTTCGCCGACTTTACTGTCGATCGAAAACCACATCGGCTTGGGTCCCTTCCCTGCCAGGAACCGGTACTGAAGGCGATCAAACTCCAGGCCGCGTATTTGCTCCATCATGATGTCGAGCCCGGCCTTGAGCACGATGGCGCCGGACTCGGTGGGCCGGCTGTTATTGGCGAACGGTTTGCCGCCGTCGCTGACGATCACGTAATCGAGTGCATTGCGGTCGCGAAGTAACGGGTTGACGCCCAGGTTGTCGTAGACACCGCCATCCGTCAGCGTCACGTACTCGACACCTGCCGCGGGACCGTAGGTATCGGAGTCGAGTCTTAGCGGAGGGAAAACCGGCGGAAATGCCGATGAAGCCGCAACCGCCCGGCAGATAGGGAAATCCGGCGCGGGCACGAACCCCAGGTCGTGGTCGCCCATCTCGCTATCCTTGCCACCTCCGGCAACGAAAAAGAACGCATTGCCGGTCGAGAGGTTGGTGGAGTTCAGGTAGACCCGAGGGCCGTTGGCGAGCGCCGCCAACTTCTTTTTCAGGAACAGATCTTTATCGTACGAGTCCGCCAACTTCTCCAGTCGAGACTCGAAGGGATCGAGAGAACCGGCAATAAACGATGACACCGCAACCGAACGGGTGCGCAGGTAGTTATCGAGCAGATCGAGTTTATTTGCCGAGCCCCAGTTCAATGCCACCGTCGCCCCGGCGATGCTGCCGCCGCTCACGCACGTCAGCAGGTCAAGTTTGTCGAGAAGTCCGCTGGTTTGCAGCGCTCGCATGACACCGAGGTGAAACGCCGCGGCCCTGAAACCGCCGCCCGACATGGCGAGGCCAATGCGTTTGACTTGGCCGTTAATGATGACTGACATGGTTAGCTTCCTTGATATTGGGAACCCGCAGGCGGCATTGAGCCGATCTGAAGCACACATCAAATAACTAACGAATCAGCATAGCGTGGAACAGCCATTGCGCTTTCCGGTCGGCTGAAAACGCCGAACTAAAGTTGCCAGCCACTGCGCCGACTTATTCTTGTTGCTCTCATCCGAAGGACCGTCAGATGTTTTATCCGCGCGAAGCCGAAAAAGATCATTTGTTCACCCGCGTCATCCTGTTGACCTTCGCCTGCTGCTTCGTGCTGATGCTCGCTGGCATGTCCCGGCATGAAGGCCTGCGCTACGCCGCGATCCAGTTGAGCCCGGTGGACATCACCGGCACGGTGACGCAACTGGAGGAGATCCGCATGAACCCCAACGGCAAAATCATTCACTACCGCTACACCGATCCCGACGGCAAGGTGCACGACGACCAATACGTTGATCAGCGCTACGCGCAGAAAACGGCGTATGAACCCGGCGGCAGTATCGCGTTGCTTGTCTCAGGCTGGCTGCCGGCGCAGAACAGCATTGCCAGCGAGTTGAACGGCAACCGCCCAGGGTTTTACATTCTGTTGGTCAGTGTGGCGTTGGCGTTGTGGACGCTGGAGATATCGTTCAAGACGATGGGGCGCATTTATGCAATGAAGGAAGAAGACCGGTTTTACTGAAACACTGACGCCCTACTCCGCCACCGCCACCTGATTGCGGCCCCGCGCCTTGGCCCGGTAAAGCGCTTTGTCGGCATTGTTCATCAAACTTTGCAGATCGACGTCGCCCAGCTCCATGGCCGCCACCCCGAGGCTGGCGGAAATGCGGTGAACCGGCCCGGTCATCAAGCCTGCGATTGACTGAATCAGTTGCTCGACCATGTTCAGCGCCACATCGATGGACGTGTCCGGAAGCAGGATCGCGAATTCTTCGCCGCCCAACCGACCGTAAATATCCGTTTCGCGGAAGGATCGATTGATGACCACGCCCATTTGCCGCAGCACTTGGTCGCCGACCTGATGGCCATAGGTGTCGTTGATGTGTTTGAAGTGATCCATGTCCAGCATCACCGCGCACAGCGGCAGCCGGTTGTGTTTGCACTCGTTGAAAAGCTGTTGGGCGCGTTCGAAAAATGCGCGGCGGTTTTTCAGCCCGGTGAGTTCATCGGTCTGCGCCGCATAGGTAGACAAGCGGTTGGCATGTTCCATTTCACGGGTTAACCGGAAGGCCGTTTCCAGCGCTTCGGACAGTTTGCGGGTCGCGCTGGCCACGAATGAGGCGAACACAATGACCGCCAGCGCCATGCCGACCTGCATCGCTGACGGTTGAAACAGCATCCACACCGTACACGGCAACAACACCAAGCCGATGGACGCCAGCGTCATGAAGCGATAGGCCGAGTAGCACGACACCGCGCTGACCGACATGCCCACCGCAAACAACATCACCAGCGCCTGGGCCAACAAGTCGTTAGCCGGCATGACCGCCAGGGCACCCGCCCCCCAGATGCCGGCGGATAACGCCAGCGTGACCCAGTATTGCTTCTCCCAGCGCTGCGGGGTGCGCTCGCTGCTCGGGCTGCGGAAATAGCCGACGAACATCAGGATTCGCAGCATCGATGACGCCGTCAGCAGGCCGACCCAGGTAAATATGACCGTGTGATCAAACCGAACCCAGCACAACCCGCAGAGCATGACCGCGGCCAGGAAGCTGCCGAACACCGCAGAAAATGACTGGTGGAAAAGCTGATGCAGGCGATCGCTGCGCACTTGCGCCGCGATGAAAGCTTGCTGGTCGTGCCGAAATCCTAGGCCACCCATTCGATCCGCCTGACTCATGCTGCGACAAAAGAAGCGATTGTGGCACCCTGCCACCTAGGCATACAAACGAATAACTCTCATCCGGGTTCGCGACCCGTCGTCTTCAAAGTAATAGCACACGAATACAATCGCCTCGCCTTCCTTTTAACCAGTCTGAAGGCGCTTCGCCTGTGGTGATGGTTTTCGCACCCGGAAGCGCTGGCTGACCTGATCGAAACAGCGGCCAAGGCTCATTGATCGTCCACACCGCCAGGCCCGGACATCCGCGCATACGCTGTCCGGCGCCGTCATCCACTGACCACGCTAATCGCCTGCTCTTCCTTTCTGCACAAATGCATTTATCCTGCGTCGACAGTCGAGTGGCGTGCACACTCGTTCACACAGGAGTTGTTCATGAGCTTTCATCACCACACCCTGCTGATCGGCGCAGGCTTATCGGCGTTGCTGATCAGCGCAACCGCCATCGCCCAAGACGGGCCATCGTTCAAGTGCAGCGACAAGATGGCCAGTTCGGTGGAGGGCCTGATCTGCAAAAGTCCCGACCTCGCCAAGCTGGATCAAACCCTGGCAGCTGCCTACAGCGCTGCGCAGAAAACTGCCGGCAATCGCGCCAATACCTTGAAGGCCGAGCAACGCGGCTGGATCAAAGGTCGCGATGAGTGCTGGAAATCCGATGACCAACAAGCCTGTATCCGTGACAGCTACAACCAACGCATCGTCGAGGTGCAGGCCGGTTACGGCCTGGTCGCCGCGAAAGGCCCGTTCACCTTTGACTGCGGCAGTAACGGCAGCATCAGCGCGACCTTCTTCCAGACCGACCCATCGTCCATCAACGCCACCTACAAAGGCCAGCAGGCCTTCATGGTGGCAGTGCAATCGGGCAGCGGCGTGAACTACAAAGGCCAGAACGAAAGCTTCTGGGAGCATCAGGGCGAAGCATTGGTGACCTGGGGCGACGGCGCCAAACAGATGACCTGCAAGAAAAAGACCTGACAGCGGCAACGCCTTCCCGCCGGCCGGGTGCAGCGCCCGGCCCTCTGTCACGCCTATGGGCGATGGCCGATCCGGGCCGATGACTCATGGCTTGCCAGCGGCAACGTCACGAGGAATTCGCTGCCCTTGCCATCACCGGCACTCGTGCCTGTCACCGTGCCGCCGTGGGCTTCGACCAGCTCGCGCACCACCGTCAGACCGATCCCCAACCCGCCCCCGTTGAAACCCACGGCATGCACATCCTGCACGAAGGGCTCGAAGATAAACGGCAACGCCTTGGCGGAAATACCGATGCCGGTATCGCAAATGCTCATCTGCAACAGATCGGCCTCGGTGGTGACCGACAGCGTGACCGTGCCACCCGCCGGGGTGTATTTGGCCGCATTGCCCAGCAGGTTGCCGAGGATTTGCGTGAGCCTGACCGGGTCGCCGTTCACCGCTAGCGCGCGCTCGGGCAGCTCGGCGGTAAAGTGCAGGTGCTGAGCGACCATCAGTGGCCGGCACACGACGATGGCTTCCTGAATGATCGGCAGCAGATCGACAATGCGGCAATCGAGGCGCAGTTTGCCAGTGCTCACCCGGGACACGTCCAGCAAGTCATCCACCAGACGAGACATGTGCTGCACCTGGCCTTCGATCAACGCCTGCATGCGTGGCAACTCTTCACTGGGCACCCGCACCAGCCGCCCGGCAATCATGCTGATCGGCGTCAACGGGTTACGCAGTTCGTGGGCCACCAGGGTGAGGATGTTCCGTTGCTGCGCCAGGCTGTGTTCAGCCGAGGCTTGCAAGTGTTGCGCGCTAAGGACGGCCAGCACCAATTGTTCGTTGGCTTCGCGCATTTCCAGGTAACGCTGTTGGTCCGCCGCTGAGCGCAGGGGTTTTTCGGCTTCCGACTGCGCCGAAAGAATCGCCAGGACCAATTGTTGGTTGGCCTCGATCAGTTGCTCTATCTGCTCACCGTCGGCGCGCCGGGTATCGACGTCGCTCAGTTCTTTGTTGAGGGCCGCGAGCACCGCGCGCGCCTCGACGGTTTTCTGGCCGAGGAGGAACAGCTCGCGAGTGGCCGTGGCCATCGCTAGCTCGTTCTTGCCTTCGGCCTCATTCATGATGTTTTGCTCATCCGTGGTCTGCATCGGAAAGACGCCGGGTGGGCCGTCCGCCAAGCAACCCTTCCTGGTCCGGCAGCATTTCGCCGATCTGCAAGCCGCCATCGTCGATGCTGTACTGGCGCAGTTCATCGGAGTGGGCGCTGGCGCGGACCTTGACCACGGCCATGATCCGCAGCAGACGGCTTTGCACTTCGATGTAGCGCTGGACGATGATCGCGTCGGTGAGAAATGCCGTGCCGTAAGGGCTGAATCGCAAGTCGGTGTAGCGGTCTTCCAGTTCCGAGGTCAGCAGCACACTGCCCCCGATGCTGGTGAGCGCGGTGACCATGCGCGACAGTGATTCGCGAAAGTCTTCGCGAAACGTCGGCGCCAGTGCCAGCTCGAAACCGGACAAGGAGTCAATCACCACGCGGGTAGCTTTGAGTCGAGCGATCTCGCTCAACAACAGCTGCACGATTTCGTCGATGGACAGGTCCGGTGCGCGACTGTCCACCAGACCGACCTGCCCGCTCTGTATGAGCTGCGCAAGCGTGGCGTTCTGGGAGTGGCTGGGCCGTTGCTCGAATACCGCGATCACCCCGGTTTCGCCATTGCGCACCCCTTCTGCGAGGAAGGTCGCGGCCAGAATGCTTTTGCCCGAACCCGATGGCCCGGCGACCAGCAAGGAATAGCCCCGGGGCAGACCGCCGCCAAGCATCTGGTCGAGCTCAGGCACGCCCATGCTCAGGCGCTTGATCGGGAATTCCAGCGGCGCTTCAACGCGGATCAGTGGCGCCGGGGCGAAGACTTTGATGCCCGACGTGGCAATGCGGAAGGTGTGCAGGCCGGGCAACGTCGGCTGGCCGCGCATTTTCATGATTTCCATCTTGCGCACCATGGAATTGCGCTGAACGCTCTGGCGCAGCCAGATCAGGCCATCGGCCACGGTGAAAATCGGGTTGGTGTCGGTCTCGGTGAAATATTCGCCGATCAGGAACGTGGTCGCCTGCCAGGAGGTCATCAACATGCCCAGCTGCTGGATGAACTGCGGCAGGTTGTTGTTCGGGTTGTCTTGAGTCTGGCTGGCCAGCACGACGGAGCGGAACGAGTCGACGAACACCAGCGCCGGTGCGTGGGTTTCGACTTCGCTGACGATGCGGCGCAGCACTTGGTCGAGGTCGCCGGCCAGGGTGTCGTCGGCCAGATTGATGTAACGAATCGACTGATTGATCGCTTCGCTGTCGAAAAAATCGAATTGCTGCTGGTAGCGCAACATTTTCAGCGGCGGCTCGCCCAACACGGTAAAGAACAGCGCCGGACGCTCGGGTGTCGCCAGGGCAAACATCATCTGGTGGGCCAGCGTGGTTTTACCGCAGCCAGGAGGGCCGGCGATCATGTTGAACGAAAACTCCGGCAAACCTCCGCCCAGCACCTCGTCCAGTCCTGGCACGCCGGTGGCCAGGCGGTTGATAGTCACTTTGGTGCTCATGGCGAATTTTCCTGCGAAGGGGTGTCGCTCAAAGAAGGTTCCCACACGCCACGAAGCAAACGTGCGGTGAGCGAGGGCCCGATCAGCGTGGTCAGCAGCTCGTAGAACGTCGTCAGCAAGACTTCACCGAAAAACAGCGCATCGGTTTAGCTTTGCTCAACGAGTACGGACTTGAGGGTGTTCAGATCCAGAGCGACCTGCACACTGTCATACGTGCCGGCCAGAGATGGATGGTTAGCGGCGCATAAATGAAGGCTGCGACGATAAAGCGCGGCAACCCCTTGCTGGCCAATGATCGGCGTAAGGGCGGCATCCATACCCTGCCATATTGAAGCGATCGCTTGAGCGATGGTTGCAATGTCAGCGTTGGGGCCAACGCGGTGCGCCAGAGAAGCTACGATCTGACGGCTCTCTTCGCTTAGCGTGGACATGGCTAACTGATATCTGAAGGACAGCCCCCGATACTACACCCTATCGCCGATCGCCGAAGTGCTAATAAAAGCGCTGCCTTCCAGACGAGGTTGCAGTCACCGAGCCTGCCGATCACTGACCGGCGCATGTTTTGCCATCAATTCGACCACCCAGTCGATAAACACCCGCAGCTTCAGGCTGATGTGCCGGTTGGGCGGATAAGCCACGTACAGCGGCATCGGGTCGAGATTCCAGTGTTCAAACAACGGCACCAGCTCACCCCGCGCCTCGCAAGCCCTGGACATGTATGTTGGCAGCCATAGAACCCCGAGCCCGGCCAGGCCTGCCGAGAGGTAGGCATTGCCATCGTCGACGGCCAACACGTAGCGACCTGTGATCTCGACACTTTCACCGTTATTGCGCATGGCATAGGGCACGGGTTTGCCGGTGCGCGCCCACAGGAAGCCGACAACACGGTGCTGCGAATCTTCCAGTTCACGCGGATGTGAGGGCGTGCCGACGCGGGCCAGGTAACTCGGCGCAGCGAAGACGCCGAGCGGCAAGTCCCCAACCTTGCGCGCCATCAGCGATTGATCCGTCAGCTCGCCGCCGCGCACCACGCAATCGACGTTTTCATCGATCATGTCGACGATACGATCGCTGACCCCCATGTCGATCTGGATATCGGGGTAACGCGCGTGAAAGGCTGGCAGTGCGGGCACCAGAATCAGGCTCGCCAACGGGCTCGGCACGTCCACCCGCAGGCGGCCCCTGGGCAGCGCCGAGGCGCCGGACAGGCTGGTTTCGGCATCGTCCATGTCGGCCAGCAGCCGTATCACCCGCTGGTAATACACCGCGCCATCGACCGTGACATTGACCTTGCGCGTAGTGCGGTTGAGCAGTTTGACCCGCAACCGTGCTTCCAGCTGCTGCACCAGTTGCGTGACGGTGGTCTTGCTCATGTGCAGCGTCTCGGCAGCCTTGGTGAAACTGCCCGCCTCCACCACCCGCGCAAAGGCTTGCATCGCATCAAAACGGTCCATGTGTGCCTCGACTATCGATTCGATTGTTTGGAGTTCCCAAACAGTGCTGGCTAAGGTTGCGCGTTTATCGCCTGGACACAAGCCCTTAAAGTCCGTCCATCGTTACCGGATCAACCCATTGATGGAGGCACTTATGACACAACGTGATGTTGTTTTTCCGCCCACCCGCCGGACGCTTTACGAGCGCAACCGCTATTCGCCAGCGATTCGTTCCAACGGTTTTTTGTTCGTGTCGGGGCAAGTCGGCAGCACCGAGGATGGCTCGCCGGAGCCGGAGCTGGAAGCCCAGGTTCGAACGGCGTTCAACAACCTCAACGCGATCCTGCTTGAAGCCGGTTGCAGTTTTGACGATGTGATTGATGTGACGATATTCATTGTCGATCCCGAGTCGAAGTTCGAGACGATCTGGAAGGTGGTGCCGGAATTCTGGGGGAATGCACCGCACCCGACGCTGACTGCTGTCGGCGTGACGTGGCTTTATGGTTTTGAGTTCGAGATCAAGGTGATTGCCAAACTGGCTGGCTGACGCACTTGGGTGAACAAAAGGAAAATGGCAGGGGCGGCTGGATTTGAACCAACGCATGGCAGGATCAAAACCTGCTGCCTTACCGCTTGGCGACGCCCCTGTAGGTGTTGCGATGTCCTGCCGGTGTCGGCCGTGTGAGGGCCAGCGCAGGAACGGCGGCAAATTTATCAACATATGTTGCGGATGGGAAGCCCCCTGCTGAAACAAATTTGTTTTAAAACAGCTACTTGTCTTGGGGTGGTTTGGGTGGGGGCTGGTGGGATTGTGTGTATATCCGGTTTTGTGGTGATGGCTGGTGGATTGTGTGTATATCCGGTTTTGTGGTGATGGCGGCTGGCGGTTTCGCTCTTACAGCGAGTCCCTTTTCCAAACGCCGAAAAGGAACCAAAAGGCTTTGCCCCTCCATTCGGTGCCTCGCCTAGGCTCGGCATGCCCTCACTCCGGCATTGCTTCGGGGGCCCGCCGCCATCGGCCATCCATGGCCGGGGGCGGCTACCGCGGCATCCTTGCCGCGGTGCCCCCTGCGCAATGCCTGCGTTCGGCCTCTGGGGAAGGGGCAACAGATCAAGATCAAGATCAAGATCAAGATCAAGATCAAGTTCAAAAGCCACAGCCACAGCCACAGCCACAGCAAAGCAAGATCAACGGCTTCGCGAGCAAGCCCGCTCCCACGGGGGGGGATGCTGGGTGTTTGCGAGAGATTGGGTGACTGTGAGGGCGCCTTTGCTGGCGGGTCGGCTCTCGGATGGATCGGCGTATGCCTTGGCTCTTCACCACTCATCAGGCCGAGCGTTAGCTCGCCTTCGGCTTTTGATCTGGGCGCCGCCTCGGGAGGCCGAGTGGAGGTTCTGCGCAGTGGGCAACCCGGCATGGATGCCGGGTTAGCCGCCCCCGGCCATGGATGGCCGATGGCGGCGGGCCCACGGAGCAGGACCGGAGCGAGGGCATGGCGAGCCTGGGCGAGGCACCGTACGAAAGGGGCAAGAGCCTTTGGTTACTTTGGGCTTTTCAAAGTGACCCGCCGTAAGGGCGGAACCAATCCCAGCCATCACCCAAAAAACGGATATGCCCCCCAACAAAACGCACAAAACCCCCAATCAAAACTGATAACCGATACCGGCGTAGTAACCCCAACCATCGGACCGCGCTCGAAACTCACCGTCGCCGAAATTCAGCTCGCTGCCATCCTCCCAGTTGCCGCCGTTATGGAAATAACGCCCGACCAAGGTAAAGCGCAAATGGGTGAAGGAGTACAGCAACACATTGGTGGCAACGGTGGAATTGGCGGTGCGCGCCGGATTGTCCTTGTGCAGGTCCGAGCCAAAATCGAAGTTGGTGAAGCCGATGTAGGTCAGTGACGCACCGTTGCTGAAGCTGCTGATCGGCACGATGTATTTGAGCTGGGCGCGGTAGCCGTCCCACGAATATTCGTTGCTGGCGCCATAGTTTTCCCACTGATAACGCCCGTAGAAATTGGCCGACAGATTGACCCGCGAATGAGTGTCGATGTCGGTGCCCAAACCGCTGAAGAGCGTATTGGCGCGGTTGGCGCTGTTGCTGCCGTGGTCATAAATCCAGTCGAAGGCAACGTACCACTCCTTGAACGGCCCGACCGCCAGGCTGCGCCCGGCCAGGTAGTCGATGGATATTCTCGGCTCGTGCTCCATGAACACCGGCGAGCCGTGGTCCCACACGCCTTTGTCGTTGCGGTTGCCGATGTCGAAAATCTTCGGGATGTCGACATAGCCGTACAACTCGAACGGTCCCTTGCGGCCGAAGTATTCGTATTCCAGGTAGATATCGTCGCTCGGCTTCGGGCCGAAACTGATGTCTTTGCTGCCGATGACGGTCAGGTCCTGGTTGAACCAGTCCGAGAGGTACGCGCCTTTTTTCGGTGGGCTGGCCTCGGGGCTGAGCGTTTCACCCTGGGCGGATTCTTCAGGGAGTACCGGTTGCGCGCAAGCGCTGTGGCTGAGAATTCCGGTAACGCCGGTCAGTAGCAAGGAAACAGCAAACGTGCGCGCAAACGGGGCGCGAAGCAGGGCAGCGGCGTGCATTCAAAGTCCTTTTTGCGGATCAAGGCCCGAATTCTACGGGCCTGTAGGGTTTTGTTACGAAAATGCCGCCATTGACGGCTCGCAAACGTTTGCACAAGCCGTACCAGTTCTTCGAAACCACTGAAATACCCCGGTGGGAGCGGGCTTGCTCGCGAATGCGGTGTATCAGTGAAAAACGCTTGAGCTGACAAAACGCTTTCGCGAGCAAGCCCGCTCCCACAGGGGGATTTTCGTCACCAGATCCCTGCATTCACTGGCTGAAACCCTCGTGCTAGACGTGCCTAGTATTAAAGTATTAACACTATTTTTTATGTGCCCCATGGCGGTGCGTCTACTAGCTTGTCAGCAATTGAGCGGTTTTGTGATGACCGTCGCAGTCTTGATTCGCGTGTGGAATAAGCAAGGCTTTGCACGCCTTCAAGGAAGAAATTGGCCACGACAAGGAGTAGCCCGTGGAAGCAAGGTTTGGTGTCGCCCTCGTTTCGCGTTTTTCCCCACTTTCCCTTGCTGTGCATCTGAGCGTCGCCGGACTTTTGTTCGGCGCGGCGAGCACACCTGCCCTGGCGACGTGCTCCACGGCCAGCTCGACGGTTACCTGTACCGGCGTGCCGAGCCTGCCGCTGTTTCTCAATAGCTTCAGCAGCGCCACCAACGGCCTGACGGTCAACGTCAACAGCGGCGCGCAGATGAACGCGACCCTCGGCGGCCACGTGATGAACCTGACCGGGGTCAATATCAGCCTGAACAACTCCGGCACCCTCGACCCGGCGCTACTGGGGCTGGTCTCAGTGTTAAGCGGCGGTGCATTCATCGGCACCGGTGCATCGAGTACGGTGAGCCTGCTCAACAATGCCAGCGGGATCATTCGCGGCACCGGCATGTTGCTCGGCCTCAACCTGACCAGCATCGACGGCCTGGGCATTGCCGTGAACAACGCCGCGGCCGGCACCACCAGCATCACCAACAACGGCACCATCACCTCGACCGGGCTGTCGGTCGGCGGCATCACCCTGGCCGATACCCCGGTGATCGGGATCTACGGCGGCTCGCAGGTCAACATGACCAACAACAACACCGGCATCATCAACGGCCGGGTGGCGTTCGAGACGTCGGCGACGGGCAACACGTTCACCAACGCCGGCGCGATTACCGGCGGCGTGTCGATGGGCGCGGGCAGTACCAACACCTTCACCGCCATAACGGGGTCTTCGGTGCAAGTCGGTGACGGTATTCAGATTTCGGTGGGGCTCGGTAATTTGATCGGCATCAACCTGACCTTCGCCCCGACCGGGACGGTCGATGGCGGCGCGGGCGGTACCAACAGCCTGATCCTGCAAAACCCGGCCGGCGTCGGCGGTGGCACCACCGGTGTCGGCACGGCGTCGAGCGCGACCTACGTCAACTTCAACAACCTGACCGTCAACAGCGGCACCTGGACCTTGCAGGGGCCGTTGATCAGCGGCGCGACCACGCTCAATGGCGGTATCGCCCAGTTCAACAACAACGCTACTTTCGGCAGCGGTGTGATCACCTCCAACGGCGGGATTTTGCAGGCGAGCAACGCCGGTTTGAATATCAGTAATCTGATCTCGCTCGGTGCTGGCGGCGTGACTGTGCAGGGCACCAACGGCACGACCCTCAGCGGCGTGATCTCGGGCAGCGGTGGCTTGAACAAGGTCGGCACGGGTCAGTTGAACCTCAGCGCGGCCAACACCTATCTGGGCAACACCACGCTCAACGGCGGCACCGTGCAGTTGGGCAACAACCTGGCGCTGAGCACCGGCACGATCAACTTCACCGGCGCGACGAGTCTGTCGGCGCCGGGCACCATCGCCCTGAACAATGCGATCAGCCTCGGCGCCATGATGACCGCCACGGGCACCGGCGCGCTCACCCTCGGCGGCTTGATCTCCGGCAGCAGCGGCATCACCAAGACCGGCACCGGCAGCCTGACCCTCAGCGGCGCCAACTCCGGTTACACCGGCACCACCACCCTCAGCGCCGGCAGCTTGCTGGTGACCAATAACAATTCCCTGGGCAGCGGTGCGCTGAACACGGCCGCCGGCACCAGCCTCGACAGCACCGCCAACGTCACCCTGGCTAACAACGTCGCGATGACCGGCGCCCTCAACGTGCTCGGCAGCAATGCCCTGACCCTGGGCGGTGTGTTGTCCGGCACGGGCGGCATCACCAAAAGCGGCGCCGCCAGCCTGACCCTCACGGGCAACAACACCAACGCCGGGACCACCGCGCTCAACGCCGGCACCCTGCTGCTGGGCAGCAACACCGCACTCGGTACGGGCGCGTTGAACGCGGCGGCCGGCACCACGCTGGATGCGACCACGGCCGTGACCCTGGCCAACGCCGTCGCGCTGGCGGGGGGGCTGACCATTGGCGGCACTCAGGCGCTGGGCCTGGGCGGCGTCGTCAGTGGCGCCGGCAACCTGATCAAAAATGGCACCGCGAACCTGACCCTCAGCGGCAACAACACCTTCTCCGGCGGCACCGCGCTCAATGCCGGGACGCTGATCGTCGGTTCCAACACCGCGCTGGGCACTGGCGCATTGACCTCGGCGGCGGGCACCACCCTCGACGCCAGCACCACCGTGGCACTGACGAACGCTGTCAGCCTCGGCGGCAATCTGAACGTCGGCGGCAGCGCCAACCTAACCCTCGGCGGCGTCGTCAGCGGCAGTGGAGGCTTGACCAAAAACGGTGCGGCCAACCTGATTCTCAACGGCGCCAACACGTTCCTCGCCGGCACCACGTTGAACGCCGGCACCCTGACCGTCGGCAATGCCGCTGCACTGGGCAGCGGCGCGCTGACCGTGGGTGGTGTCGCAACGCTCGACAGCAATACGTCCGTCAATCTGAGCAACAATGTCGCGCTCAACAACAACCTGAGCATTGGCGGCAGCAGCGGCCTGACCCTCGGCGGCGTGCTCAGCGGCGCCAGCCAGTTGATCAAGAATGGCGCGGCCAACCTGACCCTCAACGGCACCAACACTTTCAGCGGCGGCACCACGTTGAACGCCGGCAGCCTCACCGTCGGTAACGGCGCGGCACTCGGCACCGGCGCACTGACCGTGGCCGGGGCGGGCACCCTCAACAGCAGCTCGGCGGTGACGCTGAACAATGCGATCACCCTCAACGCCAACCTCACCGCCGGCGGCGCCAACGCGCTGACCCTCGGCGGCCTGATCAGTGGCGGCAGCGGGTTGATCAAAACTGGCGCGTCGAGCCTGACCCTCAACGGCGCCAACACGTACACCGGCACCACGGCGCTCAACGCCGGCTCGCTGATCGTCGGTTCCAACACCGCGCTGGGCACTGGCGCGGTGAACGCGTCGAACGGCACCACGCTGGATGCCAATACCGCGGCGACCCTGGCCAACAACCTCAACCTCGGCGGCACGCTGACCCTGGGCGGCAGCAATGCGCTGACCCTCGGTGGGGTGGTTGCCGGTATCGGCGGGCTGGTCAAGAACGGCAGCGCCGACCTGACCCTCAACGGCGCCAACAGCTATCTGGGCAACACCGCGCTCAACACCGGCAAACTGATTGTCGGCAGCAATACCGCGCTGGGTGCCGGTACTTTGAACGCCGCGGCCAACACCACGCTGGATGCCAACACCGCCGTGAGCCTGAACAACGCGGTGGCCCTCGCCGGTGCCTTGAACATCGGCGGCAGCGCCAACCTGACCCTGACCGGGCTGGTCAGCGGCGCCGGCAGTCTGGTGAAAAACGGCGCGGCCAATCTGATTCTCAACGCGGCCAACAACTTCCTCGGCGGCACTACCCTGAACGCCGGCACCCTGACGGTCGGCAACAGTTCCGCGCTGGGCAGCGGTGCATTGACGGTCGGCGGCGCCGCGACGCTGGACAGCAATTCGCCGCTGGTCTCGCTGAACAACGCCATCGGCCTCAACGCTGCACTGACCGTCGGCGGCACGCAGAACCTCAATCTCAACGGCATCACCAGCGGCACCGGCCAGTTGATCAAGAACGGCGCGGCCAACCTGTCCCTCAACGGCAACAACACCTTCAGCGGCGGCACCACACTCAACGCCGGCACCCTGACCCTCGGCAACGCCAACGGCCTGGGCAGCGGCGCATTGATCGTCGGCGGCGCGGCGACGCTGGACAACAGCCTGTCGTTCGGTATCGGTAACGCGATCACGTTGAATGCCGGGCTGACCGTAGCCGGCAACAACGACCTGAGCCTCAACGGCATCATCGACGGGGCCGGCAGCCTGACCAAAAACGGTCTGTCGGACTTGGCCCTGGCCGGCAACAACACCTTTACCGGCGCGCTGAACATCGTTTCCGGCAGCGTCACCACCCTCAACACCAACGCGCTGGGCAACACCGCGGGCGTCAACATCAGCGCCGGCGCCGGCCTCAACCTCGGCAGCGATGCCACTCTCGCCGCGTTGACCGGCAGCGGCAGTGTGCAACTCACCGGCAGCAATACGCTGACCGTGGGCGGGGCGAACAGCACCAGCACCTTCGACGGCGACCTCAGCGGCAGCGGCGGTCTGATCAAAGTTGGCACCGGCACTTTGAACCTCACCGGGATCAACGGCATCACCGGCAACACCGCGATCAATGGCGGCACCCTCGACCTCAGCGGTTCGCTGGGCAGTTCCCAGGTCAACGTCAATACCGGCGGCACCTTTACCGGTACCGGTTCGGCGCTCGGTACCGTGAACGTCAACAACGGCGGGCATCTGGCGTTGTCTTCGGGCAATACCCTGTCGGCCGGTTCGCTGGTGCTCGGCGCGGGCAGCAACGTTGATGTGGCGCTGGGCACACCTTCCACCACTTCGCTGATGAATATCGGCGGCAACCTCATCCTCAACGGCAACCTCAACGTGACCGATGCCGGCGGCTTCGGCGTCGGTGTCTACCGTCTGTTCAACTACACCGGCGCCCTGACCAATCTGGGCCTCGACGTCGCCGGCGTGCCGGTCGGTTACGGCCTCGGCGATCTGGTGGTGCAGACCGGGGTTGCCAATCAAATCAATATCCAAGTGTCGGCGCCGAACGCGAACATCCGTTACTGGGACGGCAGCCAGACCATTGCCAACGGCGTCGTCGATGGCGGCAGCGGTACGTGGAACGTTGTCGGCACCAACTGGACCGACGCCAACGGTTTGGTCAATCAACCGTGGGCCGGCGACTTCGCGGTGTTCCAGGGCACGGCCGGCACCGTGACGGTCAACGGCACGCAACTGTTCACAGGGATGCAGTTCATCACCGATGGCTACAACGTGGTCAACGGCGCGGCGGCGCAACTCACCGCCGTCAACGGTACCGGCGGCACCACGGCGGTGCGCGTCGATCCGGGCGCGACCGGCACCGTTGGCGCGAACATCAATGGCAGCGGCATTCTCAACAAACTCGACAGCGGCACCCTGGTGCTCAACGGCGCCAACACCTACAGCGGCGGTACGCAGCTGGACGGCGGCAAGATTGTTGTCGGCAGTAACACCGCGCTGGGCAGCGGCACGCTGATCGCCAACGCCGGCACGCAACTGGACAGCAACGCGGCGGTGTCCCTGGGCAACGCCGCGACGCTCAATGGCAACCTCACCGTGGTCGGCAGCAATGCCCTGAGCCTGAACGGGGTGATTGGCGGCACCGGTGGCCTGATCAAAAACGGCGCGGCCAACCTGACCCTCAGCGGCAACAACGCCTTCCTCGGCCCGGTCGCCTTGAACGCAGGCGGACTGATTCTGGCGTCGAACTCGGCGCTGGGCTCCGGCACCCTGAACGCGGCGGGCGGTACCACGCTGGATGCGAGCACGCAGGTGGCGGTGAACAACGCGGTCAACCTGGCCGGCAACCTCGGCATCGCAGGCACCGCGGATCTGACGCTTGCCGGCACGGTCAACGGCGCCGGCAGCCTGACCAAGAACGGCGCGGCCAACCTGACCCTGAGCGGCAATAACAACTTCCTCGGTGGCACCACGCTGAATGCCGGCGCGCTGACTGCCGGCAGCAACTCGGCGCTGGGTCTGGGCAACCTCACCGTGGCGGGCGCGTCGGCGCTGGACAGCGACAGTGCGCTGAACCTGGGCAACAACGTGGTGCTCAACGCCAACCTGAGCAACACCGGTAGCAACAATCTGACCCTCGCGGGTGTGGTCAGCGGCGCCGGCGGATTGATCAAGAACGGCGCGTCGAACCTGACGCTCAACGGCATCAATACCTTCAGCGGTGGCACCACGCTGAACGCCGGCACGCTGACCCTCGGCACCGGCGCTTCGCTAGGCTCCGGCGCACTGACCGTGGCCGGTGCATCGAGCCTCGACAACGCCTCGCCACTGGTGCTCGCCAATAACGTTAACGTCAATGCCGACCTGAGCCTGGCCGGCAACAACAACCTGACCCTCGGCGGTGTGATTGCCGGGGCCGGCACGCTGACTAAAAACGGGCTGGCCGATGTCACCTTGAGCGGCAACAACACCTTCAGCGGCACGTTCGATGTGGTGGCCGGCAGCCTGACCACCCTGAGCAGCGGGGCGCTGGGCAACAACGCCAGCGTCAATCTTGGCGGCGGCGCGGCCCTCAACCTCGGTGCTTCGGGCAGTCTCGCCAGCCTTTCCGGCAGCGGCACGGCGCTGATCGGCAGCGGCAATACGCTGAGCCTGGGTGGCAACAACGTCAGCAGTACCTTTGCCGGCGTTCTCAGTGGCGCAGGCGAATTGAACAAACTCGGCAGCGGCACGTTGACCCTGAGTGGCATCAGCGACCTGACCGGTGACACCACGGTCAACGCCGGCACGTTGCAGGTCAACGGTTCGCTGGACAGCGCCAATGTGCTGGTCAACAGCGGCGGCACCTTGACCGGCAGCGGCACGCTCGGCGGCGCGGTGACGGTGGCGGATGGCGGTCACCTGGCCGGGGCTACCGGCAGCACCTTGTCGGTGGATTCGCTGGTGTTCAATGGCAATTCCAACTTCGATGTCGGCCTCGGCACCCCGGTCGCAGGTGGCGGTAACGCGCTGGTCAATGTCGGCGGCAACCTGACCCTCGACGGCACCCTCAATGTCAGCGACATCGGTGGCTTCGGCAGTGGCGTGTATCGCCTGATCAACTACACCGGAGGCCTGACCGATAACGGCATGCTGATTGGCAGCGTGCCGGGCAGCGTGACCCCCAGCGATCTGCAACTGCAAACCGCGCTGGCCAACCAGATCAACCTGCTGGTCAGCGCACCGGGCGTCACCGTGCAGTTCTGGGACGGCAACCAACTCGTTGCCAACGGCTCAGTCGATGGCGGCAGCGGCACCTGGGGCACGGGCACCACCAATTGGACCGACGTCAACGGCACCACCAATCAAGGCTGGAGCAACAACTTCGCAGTGTTCCAGGGCACGGCGGGCACGGTGACGGTCAACGGCGCGCAAAGCATCACGGGCATGCAGTTCGTCACGGATGGCTACAGCCTGCAAAACGGCAGCGGCGGGTCGTTGAACCTGGTCAATGGTTCGATGGGCAACGCGACGGTGCGGGTTGATCCGAATGCCACGGCGACCATTGGCGTCGCGCTGAACGGCGCCGGCACTCTCGGCAAATACGACACCGGCACCCTGGTGCTCAATGCCGCCAACGGCTACACCGGCGGTACGGCGTTGAACGGCGGCAAGATTGTGGTCGGTAACAACGCAGGCCTCGGCACCGGCGTACTGACCGCCGCCAACGGCACCGCGCTGGACAGCAATGCCGCCGTCAGCCTCGCCAACGATGTAATGCTCAACGGTGGCCTGAACGTCGCCGGCTCCAACGCCTTGACCCTCGGCGGTGTCGTCAGCGGCAGCGGCAGCCTGATCAAAACCGGTGCGTCGAGCCTGACCCTCAACGGCAGCAACACCTACACCGGTGGCACCCAACTGAATGGCGGCACGCTGATCCTCGGCAACAACAGCGCGATCAGCAGCGGCGCATTGAGCGTGCTCGGCAACGGCAGCCTCGACAGCACCTCGGCGCTGCAACTGGCCAACGCCATCAATCTCGGCGCAGAGCTGACACTGGCCGGCAGCCAGAGCACCACGCTGCTCGGCGCCGTCACCGGCAGCGGCAGTCTGGTGAAAAATGGCGCGGGCGACCTGGTGCTCAGCGGTGCCAACACTTACAGCGGTGGCACCACGCTGAACGGCGGCAGCACCCGCGGCGACACCAGCAGTCTGCAAGGGGCGATCGTCAACAACGCGGCGCTGACCTTCGAGCAAAACGCCGACGGCAGCTACACCGGCAACCTGACGGGCCTCGGCACGCTGAACAAAACCGGCAGCGGTCAGTTGCTGCTCAGCGGCAACAACACCTTTACCGGCGACACCTCGGTGCAGGCTGGCAGCTTGCTGGTCAACGGCGTGCTCAACAGCGCCCACGTGAACGTCGCCAGCGGCGCGAGCATCGGCGGTGGCGGTCAGCTCGACGGCGCCGTGCAACTGGCCAGCGGATCGACGCTGGTCGGTGGCGGCACGGCGACGCCGTTGTCGGTCGGCTCGCTGGCATTGTCCTCGGGCACGAACCTGGACTTCAGCCTCGGCTCGGCGACCAGTTCCACCACGGTGGTCAACGTCGCCGGCAACCTGACGCTGGACGGCACGCTGAACATCAGCAACGCGGGCGGCTTCGGCACCGGGGTTTATCAACTGTTCAGTTACGGCGGCAACCTGACCAACAATGGCCTGGTCTACGGCAGCCTGCCGGTGGCAGCCGCCAACCTGACGCTGCAAACCGCCATCGCCCAGCAGATCAACCTGCTGGTACAAGGCACACCGGGTGAAGTGCAGTTCTGGAATGGCGGTACCACCAATCCCGATGGCAGCATCGGTGGCGGCAGCGGCGTGTGGGGCCCGTCCACCAACTGGACCGATCCGACCGGCACCCAGGCGCTGGCCTCCAACGGTCAGTTCGCGGTTTTTGGCGGGCAGGGCGGTACGGTGACCGTGCAGGGCAATCAAAACTTCACCGGCCTGCAATTTCTCGCCACCGGTTACAGCCTGACTCCGGGTGCCGGTGGCACGCTGACCCCGGTCAACGGAGCGGACGGCAGCCTCGCGCCAGTGCGGGTCAACGCCGGGGCCAGCGCGCAAATTTCCACACCGCTGGTAGGCACGGGCGGGATCGAGAAGCTTGATTCCGGCACCTTGGTGCTGACCGGTGCCAATACCTACAGCGGTGGCACCACGGTCAGCGGCGGGACGCTGGTCGGTAACACCAGCAGCCTGCAAGGACGCATCCTCAACAATGCGCGGATGCTGTTCGCACAAACCACCGACGGCCGTTTCAATGGCGTCCTCAGCGGCACCGGCAGTCTGTTCAAACAAGGCGCCGGTACCTTGTTGCTGACCGGCAATCAGCCGTTTAGCGGCACCGTGGCGGTGGAACAGGGCGTGTTGCAGGTCGGCAACCGTTCGACGCCGAGCACCTTCGGCGGGCAAATCACCGTGTCCAACGGCGCCGGGTTGAGTGGTAACGGCAGCGTCGGTTCGGTGGTCAACCATGGCGTGGTCGAGTCCGGTGCGAGCGCCGGCAACCTGAGCGTTGCAGGCAACCTGACCAACGCGGCGGATGGCGTGTTGGCATTGACCGTCACGTCGGCGACTGTCACGCCGCTGGCCGTCGGCGGCACCGCCACCCTCGGTGGTGGTTTACGCGTGCAGAACCTCGCACCATTCACCGGCAATACCGCCTACGCGCTGATCACGGCGGGCGGCGGCGTGACCGGCACGTTCAGCAGCATCGTGCTGCCGGAAACCGCGTTCCTCGACACCGCATTGGTTTACAGCGGCAACGAAGTCGATCTGACCGTCAGTCGCAATCAGAAGTCCTTCGCCGACGTCGCGGCCACGGGCAACCAGCGCGGCACCGCCTCGGCCCTGAGCCGCAACGGTCTGGCCGGCGCCGCGTTGCGCAACGAGATCGTCAACCTGAGCACTGCCGGGGCGCGGGCGGCGTTCGACAGTTTGTCCGGGGAGATTCACGCCAGCACCGCCAGCGCGATTCTTGAGGATTCGCGCTACATCCGCGATGCCGTCAACGACCGCATGCGCCAACCGTCCTGCAGTGGCCCGGATGATCCGCGCCGGGCGCTGGCACCGAGTGAAAACCAACTGAGCAGCAACGGCTGCCACGGCGAGATGGTCGGCTGGATGCGCGCCCTCGGCGCGTGGGGCGAGATGGATGGCGACAGCAACAGCGCCAAGCTTGATCGCAACCTCGGCGGCTTCATGCTCGGCACCGATAAACAGCTCGACGATCAATGGCGTGCCGGGATGGCCGCCGGTTATACGCGCAGCAGGCTGAATGCCAATGAGCGCAACTCCGACGCCACCGTCGACAGCTACCACTTGGCGGCGTACCTCAACTCGCAGTTTGACGCCTTGGCCGTGCGCCTCGGCGCCGCTTACAGCTGGCACGACATCGAAACCGAACGCGACGTCAGCGTCGGCGCCTACAACGACCGGTTGAAGGCGCATTACGACGCCCGCAGCGCCCAGGTCTTTGGCGAAGTGGGTTACGCCGTCGATGCGGGAGGGATCGCGGTCGAGCCGTTCGCCGGGCTGTCTTACGTCAACTACGACAGTGACAGCGCCAAGGAAAAAGGCGGGGTCGGGCGGTTGAAGGCTGATTCCAGTCAGGACATCACCTTTTCCACGTTGGGCGTGCGTATCGGCAAGTTGCTGACCCTGGCCAACGGTTCGCAATTGACCCCGCGCGCCGCCCTCGGCTGGCGCCATGCCTTTGGCGACACCAAACCGGACGCTGACCTGACCTTCATCAACGGCGGCGCCTCGTTCAGCACCCAAGGCGTGCCGATTGCCGAAGACAGCGCGTTGCTGGAAGCCGGTGTCGACTTCCAGATCAGCCCGACCGGCAAACTCGGCGTCGGCTACTCGGGTCAGGTGTCGGGCAAAAATGAAGACCATGCGATGACGATTAGCTTCACGCTCGGGTTCTGATCATGCTGAAGCACTTTTGCCGCCCGTAAGGGCGGTTTTTTTTTGCCTGTGTCAGCCAGCCATGCGGTGCCTGTGGCGCGCTTTCGAGCAAGCTCGCTCAACGCCACAGATCCACTGTGGGAGCGAGCTTGCTCGCGAAGAGGCCCGGTCAGTTGACATCAATGTCGTCTGCTAGAATCGGCCCCATTGACTTCACGAGGTGTCCCCCATGAGCGAGCCGATCCGTCTGACCCAATACAGCCACGGCGCAGGTTGCGGCTGCAAGATTTCGCCGCAGGTGCTGGAGGTGATTCTGGCTGGCAGCGGGGCACAGAACCTGGACCCCAGACTGTGGGTCGGCAATGCCTCTCGCGATGATGCGGCGGTGTATGCCATCGACGAAGAGCGCGGCGTGGTGTCAACCACCGACTTTTTCATGCCGATCGTCGACGACCCTTTCGACTTCGGCCGCATCGCCGCCACCAATGCCATCAGCGACATCTACGCCATGGGCGGCGATCCGCTGATGGCGATTGCGATCCTCGGCTGGCCGGTGAACGTGCTGGCGCCGGAAATCGCGCGGGAAGTGATTCGCGGCGGCCGTTCGGTGTGTGACGAGGCCGGCATTCCCTTGGCCGGCGGCCATTCCATCGACGCCCCCGAGCCGATCTTCGGCCTCGCCGTGACCGGTCTCGTGGAAAAACGCCACATGAAACGCAACGACACCGCGACCGCCGGTTGCCTGCTGTACCTGACCAAACCGCTGGGCATCGGCATCCTCACCACCGCCGAGAAGCAGGGCAAGTTGCGCAAAACCGACATCGGCCTGGCCCGCGACTGGATGTGCACCTTGAACAAACCCGGCAGCCGCTTTGGCAAACTCGCCGGCGTGACCGCGATGACCGACGTCACCGGGTTCGGTTTGCTGGGGCACCTGGTGGAAATGGCCGATGGCAGCAACGTCACCGCGCGCATCGAATATGCCCGCGTGCCGCGTCTGCCGGGCGTCGAGTATTACCTTGAACAGGGCTGCGTACCGGGCGGCACGTTGCGTAACTTCGACAGCTACGCCAGCAAAATCGACGGGCTGCAGAAATTGCCCAAACGTGTGCTGTGCGACCCGCAAACCAGCGGTGGCCTGCTGATTGCGGTGACGCCAGAAGGTAACGAACAGTTCCTCAAGGTCGCCGTCGAACTCGGCCTGAGCCTGGAACCCATCGGCGAACTGGTCGAGCGACAGACTCACGCGGTAGAGGTGTCTTGATGTCGATCGACTTCACCGATTACCGCGACATTTTCCTCAACGACCGGCCGCTGATGGATGCCCGCGCGCCGGTCGAGTTCATCAAGGGCTCGTTCCCCGGTGCGGTCAACCTGCCGCTGATGAACGACCACGAGCGGCAGCGCATTGGCACTTGCTACAAGCAACACGGTCAGCAAGCGGCCATCACCCTGGGGCATGAATTGGTCTCGGGCCAGATCAAGGCCGAACGCATCCAGGCCTGGGCCGACTTTGCCCGGGCGCATCCCGAGGGTTATTTGTATTGTTTTCGCGGCGGCTTGCGCTCGCAGATTGTCCGGCAATGGCTCCGGGACGAGGCGGGCATCGATTACCCGCGCATTGGTGGCGGCTACAAAGCCATGCGTACCTTCTTGCTCGACACCGTTGACCAGGCGATTGCCCAGTGTGATTTCGTGCTGCTGGGCGGCATGACCGGCACCGGCAAGACCGAAGTGCTCACACAACTGAACAATGGGCTGGACCTCGAAGGCCACGCCAACCATCGAGGTTCGAGTTTCGGCAAGCGCGCCACCGGCCAACCGTCCAACATCGACTTCGAAAACCGTCTGGCGGTGGACCTGCTGAAAAAGCGCGCCAAGGGCATCGAGCAGTTTGTCCTGGAGGACGAGAGCCGCATGGTCGGCAGTTGCGCCTTGCCGCTGCCGCTGTTTCAAGGCATGCAGCAGTTTGCGATGGTCTGGCTCGAAGACAGCCTGGAAGGACGGGTCGAGCGGATCCTGCGTGATTACGTGGTCGATTTGTGCGCCGAGTTTATCGCGGTGCACGGCGATGAAGGGTTTGCGCTGTTTTCCGAGCGCATGCTGGCGAGTTTGAACAACGTGCAAAAACGCCTGGGCGGCGAGCGCCATCGACGGATGTTGCTGTTGATGGAAGACGCGCTGGCGGAACAAGGCCGCAGCGGCGCGGTGGAGTTGCACCGGGGCTGGATTGAAGGCTTGCTGCGCGAATATTACGACCCGATGTATGCCTTTCAGCGCGAGAACAAGGGCGGGCGGATCGAGTTTTCCGGGGAGAAGGGCGCGGTGCTGGAATACCTTCGTGAGCGGCGTATCCGCCCGAAGTAATGCGCTGATTTGGCCGGCGCTTTCGCCAGCAAGTGCGGCGATCCGACTTGCCCGCGAAGGGGCCGGCAAACCCTTGCAAAAACCTAGAGCAAAGCCGCCCCGACCAACCCGCTGATCACCCCGATCGCCATGGTCATCAGCGCCACGCTCACCAGCACGCGCGCATTGAAATCCTTGCGCAACATCAGCAGCGACGGCAGGCTGATGCTCGGCAGGGTCATCAACAGCGCGACCGCCGGGGCGGTGCCCATGCCGAGGGTCATCATGGTTTGCACAATCGGAATTTCGGCGGCGGTCGGGATCACGAACAACGTGCCAATGATCGCCAGCGGCACCAGCCACACCAGGCTGTTGGCCATGGCGCCATCAATGTGCGGAAACACCCAGACCCGCACCGCGCCCAGCACCAGCACCGCGAGGATGTAAATCGGAATGGTGCTCCAGAACAATTGCCAGATCGTCCTTCCCCAACGCGTCACAAACGGTTCGGTATTGGCCGTGCGCGCTTCGACGACCGCTTCGACCGCCGCTTCCGGCAATGCCTCCGGGCCGGAGATGCGCTGGGCGACCATCGACACCCCGAACACCAGCACAATCCCCGCCACCAGCCGCAACGCGGTAAAGCCCCAACCCAGCACAAACCCCATGAACACCAGGGTGGCCGGGTTGAGCACCGGGTTGCCGATCCAGAATGCCAGCGCCGCGCCCACTGACACATTTGAACGACGCATGCCGGCGGCCACCGGGGCGGCGCAGCACGAACACATCATCCCCGGCAGGGCAAACAGGCCACCGCGCAGGGTCGAGGCAAAACCGGCGCGGCCGAACAGGCGCAGCAGCCAGTCTCGCGGAATCAGTACTTGCAGCAGGGAACCGAGAATCACCGCCAGCACGGCGGCTTTCCAGATCGCCAGGAAATACACCTTGGCGTAAGTCAGCGCAGCGGCCAACGGCGCGGTTTGTTGATCATTGAGAATGGAGGCGCCGATGCTGTGATTGTCAGCGGCGACAAACGCCTTGAAGTAGTAGGGCGACCATTTGACGTAATAGAGGCCAACACAGGCAACCAGTACAAACAGGGCGGGTTTCCACCAGAACGACCAGCCCCGGACGGGAACAGCGGTGGATGAGAGCGACATGGTGTGGTTCCGGACAAGGGGAAGATGCCTTCATGATAGTCCAGCCCCTCAAAACCCGTGGCGCGACAGCGTGTGGGAAACCGCCAGCAGCTTACGTCGGACAGGTCTGCCGCCCGTTATCCAGGCCTTGCTTGTAACTGTTGCTCACCAGGCTGGCCTTGCCGTCATGCCACGTCAGCGTCAGCACGTACAGCGAGTCATAGTCGCTGGATGCCCAATCCTCGGTGATGTTCTGTTTTTTGCCGACCGCTTCGCCCGCGACTTTGTTGATCAGCTCGGGCAGGTAGCCATGGGACCACGCGGTGTAGATCACCGAATTGTGGTACTTGTCGTGCAGCAGTTCGTCGGCGAGATCGCTGGTGTCATTGGCCGAGAACTTGATGTTCACCGGCAAGCCGAGCTTGATCGCGCTGGGGCTGATGGTCATCAAGGGGCGGATGTAGCTGTAGGAATTGTCCCGTTCGCCTTCCTCGACATTGCGGGTCGGGTTGGCGGCGAATACGTAATCGGCCTTGCCGAATTTTTCCGGGAGCAGGGTCGCCAGATCGATGGCACGGTTCAGGCCCTGGCAATTGAGCTGGCCCAGACCGCCCTCGGGTTTCTCGGCGTGGCGCAGGAACACCAGGGTCTGGGTGCCGTCCGCCGGTTGAGCACGGCTTTCGCTGGACTCAAAAAACAGAAACAGTGCGCTGATCGCCAACAGGGAGGGCAGGACGACATACGCGCGGTGCTTGAAGCGATGGACGAATTTCAAGGGGTTCATCATTGGAATAAGTGTTCTTCAGCGCATTCGGTTAAGGCTGACAAACCTTTACACCGCGAGCTCCCAGCTTCGAGTGTTTTCCATGTCGTGGAGGCCGGTCCGTTTCCAGTAAAGGCAATGTTCAGAGTCCTCTGAAGCCTGTTTGGTTCGATTCCGGCGGGTGCGCAGCAATGTACCGGTAACCTCTGACGGGTTGGACCAGAGGTTATCGACACAATGTTGCGGATTTGTGGACACAGTACACGTGACGGCCGGGATGACCGCCTGCGATTGTTCGATCTTGCTTATCAGCCATTTTGATAGCGGCAAAAGATCGCAGCATTTGCAAACGTCTCTATTATCATCAGCGCTTGTTTTCTCTTGTGGATGCCTCCCCATGACCGATCTGTCCGCGTTCCCCATCACGCAAAAATGGCCCGCTCAATACCCTGACTGGATCCAGCTTTACTCCTTGCCGACCCCCAACGGCGTCAAGGTTTCCATCATGCTCGAAGAGATCGGTCTGCCCTACGAGCCGCACCGCGTGGGCTTCGACACCAACGACCAGATGTCGCCCGAGTTCCTCTCGCTGAACCCCAACAACAAGATTCCGGCGATCCTCGACCCGCACGGTCCGGACGGCAAACCGCTGCCGCTGTTCGAGTCCGGGGCGATTCTGATTTATCTCGCCGACAAAACGGGCCAGTTGCTCGCTCAGGAATCCGCTGCGCGTTACGAGACGCTTCAGTGGCTGATGTTCCAGATGGGCGGCATCGGGCCAATGTTCGGCCAGGTCGGTTTCTTCAATAAATTCGCCGGCAAGGATTACGAGGACAAGCGCCCGCGTGAGCGTTACGTCGAAGAAAGTAAGCGTTTGCTGAAAGTGCTGGACGGGCGTCTCGAGGGCCGCGACTGGATCATGGGCGAGCGCTACACCATCGCCGACATCGCGACGTTTCCGTGGGTGCGCAACCTGATCGGTTTCTATGAGGCAGGCGATCTGGTGGGCATCAAGGACTTCGCCAACGTCACGCGGGTGCTGGAGCGCTTTTTGGCGCGGCCAGCGGTGATGCGCGGTCTGGAAATCCCTAAATAGACTTTTTTACGATCAAGGACGGCCATGCGCTCATACGATTTCAAGCAGGTGGATGTCTTCAGCCGCGTCGCGCTCAAGGGCAATCCATTGGCGGTGGTGTTGGCTGCCGACACGCTCAGCGATGAGCGCATGGCGGCGTTCGCGACCTGGACCAATCTCAGCGAAACCACGTTCATCCTCGAACCCGGCGACCCGCGCGCCGACTATCGGGTGCGAATTTTCACCACGCTGAACGAGCTGCCGTTCGCCGGGCATCCGACCTTGGGCACTTGCCACGCGTGGCTTGAGGCCGGTGGAGTGCCCAAGGGCGAGGAGATTGTTCAGGAGTGCGGCGTGGGGCTGGTGCGGGTTCGCCGACAAGGCGCGGAACTGGCGTTTCTGGCGCCGCCCTTGATCAAAACCGGGCCGGTGGAGGCCGACGTGGTAGAGCGCGTTCGCCGTGGATTGCGGCTGGCCCCGGGGGTGATTGTGCGGGCGCAATGGGTCGATAACGGCGCCGGGTGGCTGGCAGTGATGGTCGAGGATCGCCAACAGGTGCTGGACTTGCAGCCTGATCATTCGCAAATGCTGGGGCTGGCGGTGGGAGTGATCGCGCCTTGGACGCCTGAGCGCGATGGCGATGACGCGCAATTTGAAGTACGCGCGTTTATCTCCGGTGACGGCATGCCGGAGGACCCGGCCACCGGCAGTTTGAATGCCGGCATTGCGCAGTGGTTGCTGGCGGAAGGTCTGGCGCCGGCGTCTTATGTGGTCAGCCAGGGTTTGACGATGGGGCGCGCGGGACGGATTCAGGTGGAGCAAGTGGGGGATGACATCTGGATCGGCGGATCGGTCGTCACCTGCATATCGGGAACCCTGAAGATCTAGAACTGTGGGAGCGGGCTTGCTCGCGAAGGCGGAGTGTCAGGCGAAATGTTTGCTGACTGAAACGCCGCCTTCGTCGGAACGCCGCCCGGAGCAAGCCCGCTCCCACAGGAATTTTGTGCCTGTGCGGAGATTATTGCGTGACTCGTAACGGTTTGTTCCTCGACCGAGGTTTGTGTCCGGCACTACCCAAGGCATAAGCTTCACCCCCTGCGACGTTCGTCTCGTCCCCGTTTTTTCAGGAAACCTCATGTCCAGTCAGTTCCCCGAAGCACGTCCACGCCGTCTGCGCCGCAATGCGAGCCTGCGCAGCCTGTTCCAGGAAACCGAGTTCAGCCTGAACGATCTGGTGCTGCCGATTTTCGTCGAGGAAGACATCGACGACTTCGTGCCGATCAAAAGCATGCCCGGCGTCATGCGCATTCCCGAGTCGAAACTGGCCGGTGAAATCGAGCGTTATGCCCGCGCGGGCATCAAGTCGGTGATGACCTTTGGCGTGTCGCATCACCTGGACAGCAGCGGCAGCGACACCTGGCGCGACAACGGCCTGGTGTCGCGCATGGCGCGCATCGCCAAGGACGCGGTGCCGGACATGATCGTGATGTCCGACACCTGCTTTTGCGAATACACCGACCACGGCCATTGCGGCGTATTGCATAACCACGAAGTCGACAACGACCAGACCCTGATCAACCTCGGCAAACAAGCGGTGGCGGCAGCGCGGGCCGGTGCGGACGTGATTGCCCCATCGGCGGCGATGGACGGGCAGGTTCAGGCCATTCGCCGGGCGCTGGATGAAGCGGGTTTCAACCAGACCGCGATCATGGCCTATTCGACCAAATTCGCCTCGGCGCTCTACGGCCCGTTCCGTGAAGCCGGCGGCAGCGCGCTGAAAGGCGACCGCAAAAGCTATCAGATGAACCCGATGAACCGCCGCGAAGCGGTGCGCGAATCGCTGCTGGACGAGCAGGAAGGCGCCGACGCGCTGATGGTCAAGCCGGCTGGCGCGTATCTGGACATCATCCGCGACATTCGCGAAGTCTCGCGTTTGCCGTTGTCGGCATATCAGGTCAGCGGCGAGTACGCGATGATCAAATTCGCCGCGCAGGCCGGAGCGATCGATGAAGACCGCGTAGTGCGCGAAAGCCTTGGCGCAATCAAACGCGCCGGGGCGGATTTGATCTTCACCTACTTCGCGATGGACCTGGCGTTGGCCGGAATCTAAAAACCAACACACATCCCCTGTGGCAGCGGTCTCTGCGAATATCGATGCCCACCACAGATCACTCCAACAGGGGTTATGCAGTGTGCTCAAGGACTGCCGAAAAACGGTTTGATCCCGTGTTCCTTGAAGTACCGTTCGATCACCTTCGGGTCCGAACACGTCTCGGCAATCGCTACGTACGTATCCGGTCGTAGCAGGTAAAAGCCGTTACGCCCCAACCCCGCTGCTTCAAACGCAGGCCGCCAGTCAAAGACCTGCAACGGCAGATGATGCTCAACGCACCAGGCAATCATCTCGTCGCTGGTGTCGCCATACACATGCACCTGCCAGGTCGGGTTTCTCAGCGATTCAAAATTGTCGCCCTCGCCATCATGCGCCCAGGGCAGGCGATCACCGCCATGCACATGCCCGGCCACGCCGGTGCTGAGCGGCATGCCGCGATAATTGAGGGTGATCTGCGACACCGTGCGAAACAGAAATTCGCGACCGGCCTCCAATGAAGCCACTTTCGGAATCACGAACGGCGCGAGTCGCGTGCGCAGCAGGTCGGCCAGACGTCCTTCGGCCGTGGCAAAGGTGAAGACCCGGTCGGTGGTCGCGACCAGTTTTCGGGCAAAGGCAATGCGCTCGGTTTCGTACGTGTCGAGCAGTTTGGCGTCGGCGCCGCCGCTCAAGACGGCCGCGAGTTTCCAGGCCAGATTGATCGCATCGCCAATCCCGGTGTTCATGCCCTGGCCACCGGCGGGGCTGTGGACATGGGCCGCGTCGCCCAACAGGAACGCCCGGCCGCCACGGAAGTGATCTGCCACGCGATGATGCACGCGGTAAGTCGAGAACCAGTTGACCTGATCGATGTGCACCTTCATGTGTTCGATGGCGTGGCTGCTGACGTCGTCGAATTTCAGGGTTTCACCGTGGTCGCCGCGCTCATCACGAACGGTGCCGATCAGCCGGGCACCGCCTTCGCTCGTCAATGGAAACACCGCGAGGAAGTCCGCTTCATCAAGGTCGACGTGCAGTTCGCCGTTGAACGCCGGCCCGCTGCCTTGCACATCGGCAACGTAGAAAACCTGCTGGTAGGTGCCGCCGGGAAATCCCGTGTCCAGGGTTTTGCGCACCACCGAGCGGGCGCCGTCGCAACCTGCCAGGTAACACGCCTGACAGGTTTCCTGCTGGCCATCGGGCAGGCGCAAATGGGCGGTGATGCCATCGCCGGTTTCCTCGAAACCTTCCAGCTCGGTGCTGCGTTCCACCTTGACGCCGAACGCTTCAAGGCGCTCGATCAGCAGCCGTTCGTGCTGGTCTTGCGGAAATATTTCCATGCACGAGTAGGGCGTCAGGCCTGCCCCGATGTTGCTCAGCGGTAAACGCGCGACCGCTTCACCCCTGACCCAGAAATTGGCCGCCTCTACGCGATGGCCCTTGCTCACCACGGCTTCGCTGAGGTCGAGCTGGCGATACAACTCCAGCGTCCGCGCCTGCATCGCCAATGCCCGTGAGGTGGTGCCGGGCGCCGACGACTTGTCGATAATCCGCACCCGAATCCCCAGTTTGCTCAGCCACAGCGCCAGTGCCAGCCCGGTCGGGCCGGCGCCGGCAATCAGCACGTCATTACGGTTCATGGGCGGGTGCTCCTGAATGTGTGCCACAAGTATGGTTCAGCCATGGAGGACAGCCAGGCCAGCCGCCCAACGGAAAAAGGCCCCGCGGCAGTTAAGCGGCGGGGCCTTTGCGGGTCAAGTGGCGGCGATTAGAAATCGATGGTGCCGGACAGTTTCGCCACGCGCGGTTCGCCCTGGGTCAGGTAGCCGGCCTGGGCCGATTCCCAATACTTTTCGTTGGCCAGGTTTTCGATGTTCAGACGCAGCGTCACGTCTTTCTGTTCGACTTTGAAGCCATAACGGGCACCGGCGTCGAAGCGGTTCCAGGTCGGCAGGCTGAGGTTGTTCGCCGCGTCGGCGTATTGGCCGCCGGTGCGCAACATCCGTGCGTTCAGCGCTACACCCTGCAGGCCCGGCACATCCCAATCGACACCGGCGTTGAACTGGAAGGTCGGCACGCCGATGGCGCGGTTACCGTCGTTGGCCCCGTTCTGGGTGTTTTTCAGTTCGGTGTCCATCAAGGTCAGGCCGCTGAGCAGGCGCAGGCCTTCAATCGGTTCGCCGAAGACGTTGAGTTCGACGCCTTTGTTGACCTGTTCGCCCTGGCGAACATATTCCGCCGTGGTCGCGCTGGTGATCACCGAGTAACCGTCGCTCGGTTGCTCGATGCGGTATACGCCCAGGCTCGCACCATAGGTGCCCATGTCCAGTTTGACGCCCGCTTCGATCTGTTTCGAACGCGCCGGGGCAAACGACTCATTGCCGTTGGTGACAATGCGACTGCCCGAGGTGGTCGGAGAAATCGGACCTTTCGCCAGGCCTTCGATGCGGTTGGCGTAGAACGACACGTGTTCCCACGGCTTGAACACGATGCCGTACACCGGCGTGGTGATCGATTCGTCGTAGGCCGAGGTGCGGCTGCCGGAACCGTAAGGCGCGTAGCCGTAACCCTGGACGACCATTTGCTGGCGACGCAAACCAACGGTCAGCAACAGGCGATCATCAAAGAAACCGAGGGTGTCGGACACCGCGCCGCTGCGCACGAAAGTCTTGCCGGTGATGCCCGGGTCGCTGAGGTCGCCGCCGGCGAAATTGCCGACCGGCGATGGGGTTTCAACCGGGTGGTAGATGTTGTTGGCGTAACGAGTCAGGTCGAAATCGTAGGCGCTACGCTGTTCGGTCCAGATGCCGGCCAGGCCGAAGTTGAGCTTGTGGCTGACCGGGCCGGTGATGAATTTGCCGTTGAGGCCGGCCATCGCGCTGGTGTTGTCTTCGTCGTGGGGAATGAACGAGCCGGTGGTGGTGGAAAGACCGTCGTTGCCGACCAGCGTGGTCGAGTTGTAGCGGCCGGTTTCGCGGGTGTGCTTGGCACCGCCCGCGGCGTAGGCGGTCCAGTTATCGTTCAGGTCGTACTCGGCGCGCAGCATGCCGAAGGTGTCTTCGATTTCGCTGAAACCCCATTTCGGCGCGTAGTTGGTGTCGGCCGACGGCGCATCCGGAATGTGCGTGGCGGTGCCCAGGTTCACGGTGTTACGACCGCCGTTGATGCGTTCTTTCTGGTAAGCGAAATCGCCGGAGACGCGCAGCGCATCGCCGCGATAATCGAGACCGATGGAAAACAGCTTGGAGCGCTGATTCTCGTGGTCGATGCCGGTATCGCCTTCGCGCTGGGCGAGGTTGACGCGTGCACCGAAACGGTTGTCCTCGCCGAAACGCTGGCCGAGGTCCAGGTGTTGGCCGACGCGCCCGTCATTGCTGATATCGGTAGTGAACTGGCGCAACGGCACGTCGCTGGCGCGCTTGGGTTGCAGGTTCACGCCGCCGCCGATGCCGGAGCCGGTCGGGGTCACGCCATTGATGAAGGCGTTCGGACCTTTGAACACTTCGACTCGCTCCAGCGCGTCGGTGGAGATGATCTGCCGCGGCAACACGCCATACAGGCCGTTATAGGAAATATCGTCGCCGGTCAGCGGCAAGCCGCGAATCATGAAGATCTGTGCCTGGTTGGAGAAACCGCTGGCCTGACGCACGGACGAATCGTTGAGCAGCACGTCGGCGACGTCTTCGGCTTGCTGGTTTTGAATCAGTTGCTCGGTGTAGGACGTGACGCTGAACGGCACGTCCATGATGTCCTGATTGCCCAACACACCCAGTTGCCCGCCGCGCGCGACCTGACCACCGGCAAACACCGGGGGCAGGGCGGAAGGCGAAGGCGCTTGGGCGTTGATATCGACCGCGTCCAGCACCAGCGATTTGCCATCGTCTTCAGATGTTGGAGTCGGGGTCGCGGCATGTGCCGTCACGGCCAGCGAGCAAAACAAGGCGAGAAGTGTCGGGCGAAAAGGGACGCCGAGTCGGGCGGGAGTGGTCATGTTCGATCCTGGCGGCGCGCCGCCTATGAGAAAAAGGATGTGACGGCGCGGGAACTCCTTGCGCAAATGCGACTCCAGGCGCAAATGATAGAGTTTCTCAGTAACGTCTTGCAATCACTTTGTCATTACGCGGTGAAGGTAATGGTTGCTGCCCTGAAAACGCGGGGGAACAGTCAGTTGCAGGCGGAGTCATAGCCTGCGCCATGCCATTGATCGTATGGTGAACCCGGCCTAACAGTTCTGATGGAGCAATATGCAAGCCAATCGATTGATCATGAGCGTGGCGGCGCTGATGCTGCTGGCGGGTTGCGGCACTCAACGCACCCAGGCGCCGCCGGCCCGCGAAGCGACTGAAGTCAAAGCCGAAATCGTGCGCTTGCTGCCGGCCAAAACCGCCGACCGCCAGGGTTGGGCCACGGATATTTACGCCGCGTTCGCTGCGCAGAAGATTGATCCCTCCACCGAAAACCTGTGCGCGGTGCTTGCCGTCACCGAGCAAGAGTCGACATTTCAGGTTGACCCTGCGGTGCCAGGGCTGGGCAAAATCGCCCGCGACGAAATCAACCGGCGTGCCGCCAAATTGCACATTCCCAGCCTGTTGGTGAACGGTGCGTTGCAGGTCAATTCACCCACCGGCAAAAGCTACAGCGACCGGCTGAACGCGGCGCGCAGCGAAAAAGAACTCAGCGCGATTTTCGATGACTTCATTGGCATGGTGCCCATGGGCCAGACCCTGTTCGGTGGTTTCAACCCGGTGCACACCGCCGGGCCGATGCAGGTCAGCATCGACTTCGCCGAGCAGCACGCGCGCGATTATCCATACCCGGTGCAGGGCTCGATTCGCCATGAAGTGTTTACCCGTCGTGGCGGCATGTACTTCGGCATCGCGCATTTGCTCGGTTACCCGGTGAGCTACACACAGCCGCTGTACCGCTTTGCCGATTTCAATGCCGGTTGGTACGCCAGTCGCAATGCCGCGTTTCAAAACGCGCTGAGCCGTGTGTCTGGCAAGTCGCTGGCGCTGGATGGCGATCTGGTGCGCTACGACTCGATCATGCCCGGCACCACGGAAACGGCGGTTCGCTCGCTCGGCAAACAGCTGGACATGCGCAACACGACGATTCGCAACCAGTTGGAGCAGGGCAACAGCCTGCAATTCGAAGAAACCGAGCTCTATCGCCGGGTGTTTGCGTTGGCCGAGCAGGCCGAAGGTCGGCCATTGCCCCGAGCGGTGCTGCCGGGGATTGTGCTGCAAAGCCCGAAAATCACGCGAAAGCTCACCACGGCGTGGTTCGCCAAGCGAGTTGATGAGCGATATCAACGCTGCATGAAACGTTAACGCGTAAAAAACCCGGCGGATAAGGCCGGGTTTTCATTGAGTCCTGCGTTAAAGCTGCGCATTTATGCAGCGCGGCTTTCGATCAGGCGGTCCGAACCACCTTCGGCAACGCGGTTCTGTTGCAGGCGGTCGGAGCCATCAGCGGCAACGCGGTTCTGTTGCAGACGGTCGGAGCCATCAGCGGCAACGCGGTTCTGTTGCAGGCGGTCGGCGCCATCGGCGGCAACGCGGTTTTCAATCAGACGATCCGAACCACCTTCGGCAACGCGGTTCTGTTGCACACGGTCAGCACCGTCAGCGGCAACCCGGTTTTCAATCAAGCGATCCGAACCACCTTCAGCCACACGACTTTCAATCAGGCGATCCGAGCCGCCTTCAGCGACCATCTGGTGCGCAGGTGTCGCGGCAAAAGCGTTAACGGCGAAGAACGAGAAAGCGATGCTGAGGAGAGTTTGGCGTTTCATGATGGTGTGCTCCGGGGTGTTTATTGGTTGGTATGGAGCGGATGTTACGCCGAGGATTTTTTATGAGAACTTCATTGACGTGATGGTGACCATCGACGGCGATGATAGATCGGGCAGCGGCCCTCACGTTGGCCTGATGGTTCGGTGGTTAATCGCGATCAGATCACCTTCACCGCGCGCCCGATAAATTGAATCGGCCCGGTCGGCTTGCCGATCGGCGAGCCGTCGGGGTTTTCCAGCGTCAGTTCGAACAACTGGTTGGGTTGCAGCGCCGGCAGCTTGTCCAGCGGGATCGACAAGGTTTGCCCTGGTTTGACCAGCCCCAGCGACACCGGCCCTTGCCAGCCATCGGCCTTGGTCCAGAACTCCAGCGCCTTGTCCGCCGGGACTTCAAAAACGCCGAGCGGGATCAGCTGGAGTTCCCTCGGGTTACTGGCCTGAATCACCCAGCCCGGCGCCTTGTCCTGAGGCCCGACCAACACCACCAGATAGCTGGGTTTGACCGTGGTTTGCGTCAGCATCATCGCGCCGAGCAGCAACGTCGCCGCCAGCCCCGCGCCGGCCAGCCCACGCCACAGCGGTAACCGGTTCCACCAGGATGACGCCGGGGTCGCGACCACCGAAGCAGGCCGAGTCAGGGTGTCGACGCTACGTTCGATGCGCTGCCAGAGGCGTGGCGATGGCGCGTGAGGGGGCGCCAGATCGGTCAGGCCCAACAAGCGGCGTTCCCAGGCGTCTACGGCGGCGCGCAAATCCGCTTCGTCACGCAGGCGCTGCTGCACCTCGCTGCGAAGTTCCGCCGACAGCGTGCCCAGCACGTATTCGCTGGCCAGTTCGTCGAGCGCTTCCGGGGTTTCGTTCGCAGGTTTGCTGGTCATCCCATGCACTCGCGCAATGCCGTCAGGCTCCGCTTGATCCAGGCTTTGACGGTGCCTAGCGGGGTGTTGAGTTTGTGTGAGATTTCAGCGTGAGAATAGCCGTCGACGTAGGCGTGCAGCAGGCAGGTGCGCCGCGCGGGCTCCAACTGTTCCAGGCAATGATGAATGCGCCCGGAATGCACGGCGGTGTCGACGGTTTCAGTGTCGTCGGGCAGGTCGATGTCGCTTTGAATCTCGCGGCGATGGTCGCGCAGGAAATTCAGCGCCAGGTGCCGCGTCAGGCTGAACATCCAGCCTCGCGCCGACCCACGCGCCGGGTCGAAACCCGCCGCGCCGTGCCAGATCTTGATGAATGCATCGTGGACGATGTCCTCCGCCAGCGCAGTGTCGCGCACCAAGCGTTTGGCCACACCCAGCAGGCGCGGACTTTCCTGCACATACAAATGGTGCAAGGCACTGCGCTCGCCGCGCGCGCAGGCAGCAAGGTGTGCTTCGTAATCAAACAGGGTTTCGGGCAAGGACACCGCGCTCAGCCGTCAGTCAAAGTCGATAGCCCCGGGCCAGAGCGCCGGGGCGGATGCGTTGCAGCGTAGACCAGTTTCTAGCCGGACCGGTATCAGTTGGCCGCCCAGAAAATGTAATCGGCCTGATACTTCACCACTTCCTGCTGGCCCTTGTTGGCCGCCGAGCACTCACCGCTCGGCGCGACGCCACCCTTGAGCGCCACGCGCTGGATGTAACTGACGCCGGACATCGCGCCTTTGCCTTCGGCCGGATTGGCCTTGACCAGTTGATAGGGCAGGTTGCCCGGACTCGACGGCGCCACCGCCAATTGCGTGCCGGTCACTTTCGAACCGTCCTTGGCTTGCCAGGTGGCTGGCGGCCCGAAGTAGGTGCCGACCTGTTTGCCGTTGCGATCATTGAGCACGGCTTTGGGCCCGACAAAGGTCCATTCGGTCTGGCCCGCCGCGTTGGCCTTGTCGCGGCATTCGTAGGTGATCTCGCCGACCCCGGTGGTTTCCATGGCGACCTTGTGCCCGTCCGGGACCTTGATGCTGTCGGGCAGGCCCGTCTGGGCAAACGCCGCAGGCAGGGCAGTGAGCAAACCGGCAAGGCAAATCAGCTGTTTGGCGTTCATCAATAACTCTCCGTAAATGAGTAATCCGCTCGGCAGCATCAAGGGCTGCTACAAGGACTACCCACCGCCAAGCGTTTTGGATGCAGGCATAAAAAAAGAAATTTTCCAGCCTGGCCTGAGTCATCTGCTACAAAGAGACAACCGCAAAAGGGGGTGCTTATGTATCAGCTTTACGGACACCAGAATTCCGGCGCCGCCGCCATCGAGGCCGCGCTTGAGCTGTGCGAAATTCCTTACCGCTTTATCGACGTCGAGTTATCGACGGAGGCGGCGCAGGCGCTGGAAAAACTCAACCCGCTCAAGCAGATCCCGACGCTGCAACTGCCCGACGGGAGCATTCTCAGCGAAAGCGCGGCGATCCTGATTCATCTCGGCCTGACGTTCCCCAGTTCGAATTTGCTGTCGGACGACCCGGCCGAGCGGGATCAGGCCATTCGTGGCCTCGCGTACATCGTCAGCAATTGCTACGCGGCCATCGGCATCATCGATTACCCCGAGCGTTGGCTGGCCGAGGCCGATGAGTCGTCCATGGAAAATCTAATGGCCGGCGCGCGGCGGCGCTTGCATTGGAGTTGGGAGGTGTTTGCCGATCAGTTTTCCGCCGAGCTGTACCTGGACGATGAGCCGCCAGCAGCGCTGGACGTGCTGGCGGCGGTGGTCACGCGCTGGGCCGGTAGCCGCGAACATTTGCGCAATACGCGGCCCGGTTTTTACGCCTGGCTGACGCGAATCGACCGGCACCCGACACTGGCACCGGTCTTTGCGCGGCATTGGCCGGACTGATCTATTCGCCGCGGATGTACTGCTCCAGCTGGCGAATCAGTTCCGCCTGTTCGGCAATGGCTTCCTTGACCAGGTCGCCAATCGACAGCAACCCGAGCAACTTGCCGTTTTCCACCACGGGCAGGTGGCGCAGGCGTCGGTCGGACATGATGCCAAGGCAGGTGTCGACGGTTTGATGGGTGTCCACACTGATCACCGGGGACGCCATGATGTCGCGCACCGGCGTACCCACTGAAGAGCGCCCGTGCAGCACCAGTTTGCGCGCGTAGTCGCGCTCACTGATGATCCCCAGCACTTCGTCGTTTTCCACGACCAGCAGGGCGCCGACGTTCTTTTCGGCCATCTTCATCAGGGCTTCGAGCACCATGTGATCGGGTTTGATCTGGTGCACTTCCTGATTCTTCTGATCTTTCAACTTGAGCAGTTGGGCGACGGTTTTCATGATGGCTTCTCAGGTGTTGTCGTTGTTCTTGAAGAATCGTAGACCCAGGCGCCGAGGGCAAGGCGCAAAGCGGCAGATAATGCTCAAAAAACGTCATTCGACGAATTTTCTTCGGTAATCCGTACAAATAAGCGCCATGAACGCCCGATACAGGGGAGGGCTATCCCCTCGATGACGCGTAGAATCGCCACCTGAATCAATTCTTCGAGGTCGCAGTGGTGGATTTACAGCAGGGCTTCGTCCTGACCCGGCATTGGCGCGATACCGCGGCTGGCACGGAAGTCGAGTTCTGGCTGGCGACCGATGACGGTCCGCGGCGCATCCGCCTGCCTCATCAGCCGTCGGTGGCGTTCATCCCGGCCGAGCAGCGCGAGCAGGCGGAAGCGGTCCTGCACGGGGAAAAAAACGTCGAACTCAAGCCCTTGGCGCTGCTGGATTTCGAGCACCGCCCGGTGTTGGGGTTGTATTGCCAGCAACACGGCCAGTTGATGCGCCTGGAAACCGCGCTGCGCAAGGTCGGCGTCGAGCTGTTCGAAGGCGACGTGCGCCCGCCGGAGCGCTACATGATGGAGCGCTTCATCACTGCGCCGGTGACGTTCGGTGGCACGCCGAGCGCTGACGGCCTGTTGCTCGACGCGCAGATGAAACCGGCACCCGACTACCGGCCGACGCTGCGACTCGTATCCCTCGACATCGAAACCACCGCGCAAGGCGAGTTGTATTCCATCGCGCTGGAAGGTTGCGGCGAGCGCCAGGTGTACATGCTCGGGCCAGCCAATGGCGACGCCAGCGCGGTGGATTTCCAGCTCGACTACTGCGACTCGCGCACCGTGCTGCTGAAGAAACTCAATGAATGGTTCGCCCGCCACGACCCCGACGCAATCATCGGCTGGAACGTCGTGCAGTTCGACTTGCGCGTGTTGCACCAGCACGCCAGGCAACTGGGCGTGCCGCTGAAACTGGGTCGTGGCGGCGAAGAAATGCAGTGGCGCGAACACGGCAGCCGCAACCATTATTTCGCTGCCGCCGCCGGCCGCTTGATCATCGACGGCATCGAATCCCTGCGCTCGGCGACCTGGAGCTTTCCCTCATTCAGCCTGGAAAACGTCGCGCAAACCCTGCTCGGCGAGGGCAAGGCAATCAGCACGCCGTACCAGCGCATGGACGAAATCAACCGCATGTTCGCCGAGGACAAACCGGCCCTTGCTACCTACAACCTGAAAGACTGCGAGCTGGTGACGCGGATTTTCGCCAAGACCGAACTGCTGACGTTCCTGCTGGAGCGCGCCAGCGTCACCGGCTTGCCGGCGGACCGCAGCGGCGGCTCGGTGGCGGCGTTCACGCATTTGTACATGCCGCTGATGCACCGCCAGGGCTTCGTTGCGCCGAACCTCGGCACCAAGCCTGCACAGGCCAGCCCCGGCGGCTTTGTCATGGACTCGCAACCGGGGTTGTACGAATCGGTGCTGGTGCTCGATTACAAAAGTCTCTACCCGTCGATCATTCGCACGTTTCTGATCGACCCGGTGGGGCTGGTCGAAGGGCTGCGCCATCCTGCCGACAGCGAATCGGTCCCTGGTTTTCGTGGCGCGCGGTTTTCCAGAACCCGGCATTGCCTGCCCGCCATCGTCGCCCGGGTCGCCGAGGGCCGCGAGACCGCCAAGCGCGAACACAACGCGCCGCTGTCGCAAGCGCTGAAGATCATCATGAATGCCTTCTACGGCGTGCTCGGTTCCAGCGGTTGCCGGTTCTTCGACACGCGGCTGGCGTCGTCGATCACCTTGCGTGGCCACGAAATCATGCTGCGCACACGCCAGTTGATCGAGGCGCAGGGCCACACGGTGATTTACGGCGACACCGACTCGACTTTCGTCTGGCTGCGTCGTGCCCATGGCCAGGAGGAGGCCGCGCAGATCGGCCGCGCGCTGGTGGATCACGTCAACGGTTGGTGGCGCGAGCATGTCAGGCAGGAATACGGGCTGGAGAGTGCGCTGGAGCTGCAGTTCGAGACCCACTACAAACGCTTTCTGATGCCGACCATCCGCGGTGCCGAGGAGGGCAGCAAGAAGCGTTATGCCGGGCTGGTGACGCGTGCCGATGGCCGCGATGAGATGGTCTACAAAGGCCTGGAAACCGTGCGCACCGACTGGTCGCTGCTCGCCCGGCAGTTCCAGCAAGAGCTGTATTCGAGGATTTTCCATCGTCAGCCGTATCAGGATTACGTGCGCGACTACGTGCGCAAAACCCTGGCCGGCGAGTTTGATGAGCGGCTGATCTACCGCAAGCGTCTGCGCCGCACCCTTGATGACTACGAACGCAACGTGCCGCCCCACGTGCGCGCCGCGCGGCTTGCCGATGCCTATAACGACCAGCAGGGCCGGCCACGCCAGTATCAGAACGGCGGCTGGATCAGCTACGTGATCACCGTTGCCGGGCCTGAGCCGCTGGAAATCCGCAGTGCGCCCATTGACTACGACCATTACGTGACACGGCAGCTGCAGCCGGTGGCGGATGCGATTCTGCCGTTTGTCGACGACGACTTTTCAACGCTGATTGGTGGGCAACTGGGCCTGTTTTGAGTCCAGCAGCGACAGTGTCCAGTCGTCCTGAATGCCATGGAAATACTGCTCCAGCGCCTGATGGAACAGGCTGCCGTCCGGGGAAACCTGGGCGAACAAGGTCATGCAAGAGTGAAATTTCAGGTCGTCGGGATGGCCGAAAACCTGCGCAATCGAGCGCTGTCTGAGATTCAGCACCAACTGTGTACAGGTGCGCAGTCGGGCGCCGAGCAGTGGATGCTCCAGATACGCCGTTGCTTCCGCTGCGGAACCCATGGCGAAGTGGCGCGACATCTCGCTGCCGCCGAGCCCGGCAAATTGCGGAAAAATGAACCACATCCAATGCCGGCGTTTGTGCCCGGCGCGTAATTCTTCCTGAACCAGCTCGAACACCGGGTCCTGCGCCTGAATAAAGCGTGGCAGGTTGAATGAGTCGTGTGGATCGGTGCTTCTCATGCAGAAGCCCTCTGACGTAACCGCGATGGCTCAGACCATGGCCAATCGCTGTTTGCGTTGTGGCGCCTGAAACGCGTGGTCCAGCGCCTCCAGATCCCCGGCTTCGAGCCGCAGTTGCGCGGCGTGTGCATTCAATTGCACGTGTTCAGGTGTGACCGCCTTGGGGATCGCGATCACGCCTTGTTGTCGCAGAATCCATGCCAGCGCTACTTGCGCCGGTGTGACCGCGTGACGGGCGGCGATGCCTTTCAGCGCCGGATGCGCCAGCAGCGACCCGCCCTGACCAATGGGACAGTACGCCATTATTGGCAAGTGCTGTTGTTGGCTCCACGGCAGCAAATCGAATTCTATGCCCCGCGCTTCCAGGCTGTAGAGCACTTGATTGGTGGCGCAGGCCGGGGTGTTCAATTCTTCGAGGTCGTCGACGTCGAAATTGGACACGCCCCAGCGCCCGATCTTGCCGGCTTCACGCAGGCGCTCGAACGCATCGACGGTTTCTTCGAGGGGAAACTGGCCGCGCCAGTGCAGCAGGTATAAATCGATGTAATCGGTATTCATGCGCTGCAAGCTGCGCTCGCAGGCTTGCGCGATGCCTGTGCGGCTGGCGTTGTGCGGGTAGACCTTGCTGACCAGGAACACCTTGTCACGCAGCCCTTTGATTGCGGCCCCGACCACTTCTTCGGCGCCGCCGTCACCATACATTTCAGCGCTGTCGATCAGGGTCATGCCCAGCTCGATGCCTTGGCGCAGCGCGGCGACCTCTTGGGTGAATCCGTCGGGATCTTCGCCCATGCGCCACGTGCCTTGGCCGATGACCGGTACGTTGACGCCGGCCAATTCGAGGGTCCGCATGAAAACCTCCTTGCTGTTGTTCGATGGATACACCGATTGGCAGCAGAATACGCCGCTGGTTCCATCGAACGCCAGAAAGGAGGCATCAGCAAACGCGTCGAAAACCCAGCGTTACTGGCTGGAAAACTTCAGCACAACGCTCTGGGTATAGGTCTTGCCGGGGTCCAGTCGCGTCGAAGGGAAGTTCGGCTGGTTCGGCGAATCCGGGTAGTGCTGGGTTTCGAGCGTGAACGCGCCCCAGTGCGGATAAATCTTCCCGGCCTTGCCCTTGACCGTGCCGTCGAGGAAGTTGCCGGTGTAGAACTGCACGCCCGGTTCGCTGGTGTAGAGCTGCAAGCGGCGGCCCGATTGCGGGTCGCTGACATCGGCGGCGAGTTTGCTCACGTCGCCCTTGGCGTCCAGCACCCAGTTGAAATCGAACCCGCCCTGTTTCGGTTCGGCGAATTTCAGCTGCGGATGATCAGCCTTGATGTTTTTGCCGATGGCCGTGGGCTGGGTGAAGTCCATCGGCGTGCCAGCGACTGGCGCCAGTTCCCCGGTGGGGATCAACGTCGCGTTCACTGGCGTGTACTGCGCTGCGTACAAGGTGGCGACCTGCTTCAGCACATCGCCATTGCCGGCGCCGGCGAGGTTGAAATAGCTGTGGTTGGTCAGGTTGAGCACCGTCGGCTTATCGGTCGATGCCTTGTAGTCGATGCGCAGCTCGTTGTGCTCGGTGAGGCTGTAGGTGACCTCGGTTTGCAAGTTGCCGGGGAAGCCCATTTCACCGTCTACCGACAGGTAAGTCAGGGTCACGCCTACTGAGTCCTTGCCCTTGGTCGGCTGCGCTTTCCACACGTGTTTGTCAAAACCCAGCGGCCCGCCGTGCAGCGAGTTCGGGCCATCGTTTTTCGGCACTTGATAGTGTTTGCCGTCCAGTTCAAACGCGCCGTTGGCCAGGCGATTGCCGAAGCGGCCGATAGTGGC
Organism: Pseudomonas sp. NPDC086278; assembly: GCF_050280905.1. Taxonomy (NCBI): domain Bacteria; kingdom Pseudomonadati; phylum Pseudomonadota; class Gammaproteobacteria; order Pseudomonadales; family Pseudomonadaceae; genus Pseudomonas; species Pseudomonas sp. NPDC086278. The sequence continues at coordinate 22,978 of NZ_JBNNWE010000002.1, read as the reverse complement.
GCCAAAGTACGCGGTGCCGCTCTGGTAACCCTGAACGTCATCGAAACCGAGCACGATATCCTCGGCCTTGCCGTCCTTGCCCGGCACTTTCAGTGACTGCAGAACGCCGCCATAGGTGATTACCGTGGCTTGCAGGCCATGGCTGTTACGCAAAATGTATTGCTCGACGGGCGTGCCGTCGTTGGTCTTGCCGAACGCTTTGTGCTCGACGGACAGGCCGGCAGCCTGGGCGGAGAGGGTGGCGATCATCAGGGACAGTCCGAGGCCGGATAGCAGGTGTCGGGATTGAAGCATGGTTGACCTTCCTTTTTGTTGTTTTTGATAAGTAGTCATACTAAATATTCAATTCGAAAAGATTTATAGCCGCTGGTTCGATAATTGCCATTAAAAAGCATGACTAAATCGCTTGGTCCTGCAAAAAACCAAACACGTCCGGCGATCAGTCCGAGGAGGGCGGCACTGCACTTTTTCAACTTTCGCGGTTCTATCCTTGGCCTGCCTGCGGCGATCCCCACCGCCGGCCAATGCCCAAGTTCAAGCACCCATGGCTCAAGCGTTGCCCCGCATTCCCTCGAAAATTCGCCGCCGCTGCTTATGGCTGGGCTGTCTGTCGCTGCTGTTCGCCAGCGGTTGCAGCCAGCAGCAAGGCCAGGACATCGTCAGTCAGTTTCGCGAAGGCAAACCCCAGGAATTCCTCCAGACCAGCGTCGACCGCATGGCCACCCTGACCATGCGCGACAACCTCGACAGCCTGTACTTGCTGATGAGCAAGCTCTACCTGCGCAACCCGGACGAACTGAAAAAGTCCGGATTCCTGGATGCCCGCACCGCTGAAAAACAAGTGCGCATGGCCATCGAAATGCAGCAGCCGCTGCCGACACTCGGTGGCAAAAAAGACTTGGCGGCGCTGAGCTACGCCATGAGCCCGGAGTTTCTCGGCGACCGCGTCGGGGCCTTCATCTACGCCATCGGCAGCATGCTGGTGACCGCCCATGGCAATCGGCTTGAGTTCTACATGACCGATGCGATCAACCCGACATTCGTCGGCAACGCCGCACGCAACATCGAAAAAGCCACGTGGATCCTCAGTCAGCGCCAAAACAGGAACGGCGAGCCGTTGCTGTTCTCCAATGAAATTTCGGAAGAGGGCAGCAACCTCAGTTTCGCCGTGGAGTTCGGGAAGATCGTTGCACGCCTGGATTTGCTGACGCAGATGCTCGATGAGCGCTACCGGCGGATCGGGCTGAATTACGCGCAAAGCCTGCTGTTTTTGAATTTCCTGCCGGTGCAGTGAGTCAGTCCCGGCACCCCAAACCCGGCCGCAGGATTCACGACTGCAAAAATTTCCGCTGGGGGAATCGGCTGGTTCGATGACTTTCGATATAACGATAGTTCGCATCGATATAAGTGGTTATAAGAAAAATCGCTATCCTGCGGGCCAGTTTTTTCATGTGTTTTTGCGGGCGTGTTAATGGATTTCGTTAACTTCGGTTTGGTGGTTGCAGGGCTGGTCGTGGGTTTTATTGTCGGTATGACCGGCGTCGGTGGTGGCTCCTTGATGACGCCGATTCTGTTGTGGTTCGGCATCAATCCGGCCACGGCGGTGGGCACGGACTTGCTGTACGCGGCCATTACCAAATCCAGCGGCGTGCTGGTTCACCGTAAAAACAACAATATCGACTGGGCCATCACCGGTTGGCTGACCCTCGGCAGCGTGCCGGCAGTGGCGATGACCTTGTGGTTCCTGAGCACGCTGCACACCTCACCCGATGCGATGAACGCGGTTATCAAGCAAGCCCTGGGGTTTGTGTTGTTCGCCACGGCGCTGGCGATTTTCTTCAAGAAGCGCCTGCTCGACTTCGCCCATAAACGCGCGGGTGGCAACTACAACCCGAGCGGTACGCGCCTTAACGTGATGACCGTGATCACCGGTCTGGTGCTCGGCACGATGGTCGCGCTGACGTCCATCGGTGCCGGCGCGCTGGGCACCGTGGCGTTGTTCATCCTCTATCCGCTGTTACCGACGCGCCGCCTGGTCGGCACCGAAATCGCCCACGCGGTGCCGCTGACCCTGGTCGCCGGCCTCGGCCACGCGAGCATGGGCAACATGGACTGGCAGGTGCTGGGTTATTTGCTGATCGGTTCGTTGCCGGGCATCTGGCTGGGCAGCCATCTGACCGGGCGAATTTCCGATGAATTGCTGCGCCCGTGCCTGGCGACGATGCTGGTACTGATCGGCTACAAACTCGCCTTCTAGGCAGCCCCCGGAAACAAATCAACTCCGCCGTCCTATTGGTGCTACGGTGGAAAGCCAGCCTTCATTCGTTCATGAATGACTTGTCGGCATTTCCCCCCGATCGACAAGGAAGGTGGCACGTGAACGCCCCACCCAAAAGCCTGCCGCTGATTCTCAGCGAGTTGCGCATTGCCACCACCCGACAACACCAGGTGCTGGAAAAACGTATCCCTTTCTACACCGCCGATCGGGCGCTCTATACCCGCCTGATCGAGGCCTACTACGGATTTTATCGACCGCTGGAAAGCCTGCTGTTCCCGGTGGCCATGTCCATTCCCGACCTTGACTGGCTGATTCGCAGCAAAACCCCATCGCTCGAAGCCGACTTGTACGCGCTGGGCCTGGACGCCGCTGCCATCGATGCGATTCCGCTGTGCCGGTTTTCGGTGCAGACGCGCTCCGTCGCCGATGTGCTGGGCGTGTTGTATGTCCTTGAAGGTGCGACGCTGGGCGGGCAATCCTTGCGCAACGGGCTGTACGCGCGCCTGGGGATCGATGAGCACACGGGCGGCCGGTTTTTTGCGGTGTATGGCACGGCAACACTGCTGATGTGGCGCGGTTTTCTGGCGTGTCTGTATGAAGTCTGCGATCCCCTCGAGCGGGCGCAGTCAGTGGTCGCGGCGCAAGGCACGTTCGAGACGTTCGAGCGCTGGCTGGAACAGCGCGAGGTCTTGCAATGAATCGCCTCACCGATGAACAGCTCGAAGCCGCGCTCGCGCAATGCGCCAGTGAAGCGATCCGGATTCCGGGGGCCATTCAGCCCCACGGAGTCTTGCTGACCTTGACCGAGCCTGACTTGATCATCCAGCAGGTCAGCCGCAACTGCGCGGCGATGCTCGGTCAGACGGCCGCAGCGTTGTTGCAGCAACCCTTGGGCGTGCTGGGTGCCGTGGCTGCCGGGCAGGTGCGCCAGGCGCTGGCGTCGCCGGAGCTGGAGGATGCCAACCCGGTGTTGCTGGCGATGGGTTCCCGGCGTTTCAACGCCACCCTCAGCCGTCACGACGGCGTGGTCATTCTCGAACTCGAGCCGCTGCTCGATGCGGCCCAGGACCACACTGCGATTTTTCTTCGGGCGATGCGCAAGATGCAGGCCGCCGCCACGTTGGCGGACTTGTACACCGTGAGTGTCGATGAAATCCGTCGCCTGAGCGGATTTGACCGGGTGATGATTTATCGCTTCGAACCGCAAGGGCATGGCCAGGTCATCAGCGAAGCGCTGGGCGGCATGCTGCCCGGCTATCTCGGCCAGTGTTTTCCGGCGTCGGACATCCCGCCACAAGCCCGCGAGCTGTACCGCCTGAACTGGATCCGGGTGATCCCGGATGCGCGTTATGTGCCTGTACCGATCCTGCCGGTGTTGCGCCCCGATACCGGACAGCCGCTGGACCTCGGCTTTTCGATCTTGCGCAGCGTCTCGCCGGTGCATTGCCAGTACCTGGAAAACATGGGGGTGCGCGCCTCCATGAGTTTGTCGCTGCTGGAAAGCGCTCAGCTTTGGGGCTTGATTACCTGTGCGCATCCGCAGCCGCTGCTGGTCAGCCACTCGGTGCGCGCGATGTGTGCCGCCATCGCCCAGTTGCTCAGTGTGCAGATATCGGCCCTCAGAATCCGCGACGAACAGTTTCAGCGGGAACAGAAATCCCGGTTGATCGATGAACTGTCGTCGGCCATGCACCTGGCTGAACATGACGTGCTGGAAGGCTTGCTCGATCACCCCGAACACCTGCAAACCCTGACCGCTGCCAGTGGCGTTGCGGTGCTGATCGAGGATCGTCTTGAGCTGTTCGGCGACTGCCCGACGGTCGAGCAGGTGCGAGCGCTGTATTTGTGGGTGCGCGAGGAGTGCCTGGCGAGTGGCGAGCCGCTGTCGACCGATCACCTGCAAGCGATTCACGGCGCCAGTGCGCTCTACAGTGACGTGGCCAGTGGTTTGCTGGCCTTCGTGCTGCCCAAACCGGTGGATAACGGCGTGATGTGGTTTCGCCGGCAACTGGGCTCCAGCATGAAATGGAGCGGCAACCCCGACGAACATTTCAGCACCGGCAGCGACAACCGTTTGCAGCCGCGCACCTCCTTTGCGGCGTGGGAGCAACTGGTCGAGGGCCAGTCGCAAGCCTGGAGCGCCGCAGATACCTATGCCGTCGGCGAGTTACGCCGCCGTGCCATTGAAAACGACCTGGCGCGTCAGGTGCGCCGCGAGCATGAAGCCGTGCGGGTGCGTGATGAACTGGTGGCGGTGGTGTCCCATGACCTGCGTAACCCGATGACGATCATCATCATGCAGTGCGGCATGATGCAACGCCTGGTGGCGCGCGAAAACGGCAAACACACGGTGCGCCTGAGCGAAGCCCTCGGCACCGTGGAACAAGCCACCGGGCGGATGAACGTATTGATCGCCGATCTGCTGGATAAATCGAAGCTGGACGCCGGGCAATATCCGCTCGAGTGCAAGCCGCTGGACGTGATCGAACTGCTTCAACAAACCTGCGCGTTGATGGTGACGCTGACTTCGCACAAAAAAATCGAGCTCAATTGCAGCTGCTCTGAAGGCTTGATCACCTACGCCGACCCTCAGCGGCTGTTTCAGGTGCTGTCGAATTTGCTGGGCAACGCCATTAAATTCACCCCGACGGGCGGGCGAATCGACCTCAACGCCTGGCAGGTCGACGACAAGGTGATGATCTCGGTGCGCGACAACGGCGGTGGCATACACGCGGTGCACCTGCCGCATATTTTCGAGCGTTACTGGACCGTGCGCGAAAACAACCCCAACGGCAGCGGCCTCGGCTTGTACATCTGCCGCAGTATCGTCCAGGCCCATGGCGGTGAACTCTGGGCGGAAAGTGAAGTGGGTAAGGGTAGCGTCTTTACCTTTTTCATCCCGGCGCGAATCCCCTCGGCGGAGCCGGTGTCCCAGCGCGCATGAGTGTTCCCGGCGAATGCCCGTCCGGGGCATGCGGTATCGGCAGCCGCGGATGCGCGCGGCCTGTTGCGCAATGACTGCCCTGACCTAAGCTTGGGTCAAGGCGAAACACAATTGCGCTGCCTCCCGAGGAACAATAGCCGCGATGCGCAATCATTAGAGCGTGGATACCAAAAGGAGATGCGCATGCTCATCAGGTCTTTGACCCTGACAACTCTGCTGGCGCTTGCCGGCCCCTTGCTCGCCGCCGATGGCGACTCACCGCTGGACATCGACAAGGGCAGGTCCCGGCCACTGATCGTTATTGCTCCCAGCACGGTTGATCCGGTCTGGGTAAACCTGAAAAAGTCACTGGAGGACCCGGCGAACAAGGAGGGTATCGCCCAGCGCAATATCCGGGTGTACAGCGTGTTGAACATGTTCGGCCAACTCGACGGCAAGGACCTCGGTCAGCAGGACACCATGGCGCTGATCCGCTCGTTGAAACTCGGCGCGGGGGCCTTGCCCAAGGTCATCCTGGTCGGCAAGGACGGCGAGCAGAAGCTTGAGAAGTCCGGGGATGAAGCAAAAACGGTCGATTTGAAAAAGATTTTCGAGACCATCGACGCCATGCCGATGGCCGAAAAAGAGGCTGCGGCACCGACGGTCGCGACGCCGCCAGTCGCTGAGCCGGTGAAAGGCGCCAAAGCAACAAAACCCGGCAAACCGGCGAAACCGACCAAGCCACCTGAAATGCCGGATGACTGAAACGTCGCTGCTGATGGGAGCGGGCTGCTCAGGGGATGCCGGATGCCAACGGTAGTGATTAGAAGGGGCTAATCGGACAGCGATTGCAGGCGCAATAACACCAAGGGGCGATCTCAACCGATCGCCCCTTTTTTTGCGCGGCGGCATCGCCAAAAAACTGGCCGGGTTTAAATGGCCAGTACTGTCTCGGAAATTTCCTGCGAGCCGTGTCGAACTTGGTGAACTGGTGCTGCGCTTGCCACGCCGATAACCTCCGCCCGCGACGCGAGATGTCGCGATTGTGAGCAAGCCAGGGATGAACACCACCAAAGGCACAAAGGAGCCTCGAACATGAAAAAGCCAAGCACTGACCGACCGCAGAAATCGACCGATGTCGATGAATCCGAGGCTCAAAAGCCGTGTAAAACCGCAACAGGCGTGGTCATTCCAATGCCCAGGCGTCCGGCCTCGACCCAGCAGATCTTCAGGGTTGCTCCCGGCGTCGACACGTTGACGTTGCTCAAGGAAGCTTGCGAAACCCTTGCCGCCCTGAACGCCCTGATTGCCAATTTCGCCAGCAAGCTGGAGGGCCCGAGCCGCAACGAAGCGCTGGCGCTGCAACAGTTGGCCGCCGTCGCCGAAATGCTGGTGAATCAGGTTCGGGACAATCTTTATCCGCAAGACGCTGCGCCTGCCGATCCGGGGCCGACTCGCCATTGAGCCGACGCCGTAACGACAATGGGCGACCTTCAAAGGTCGCCCATTTTTTATTGCCGCCGGATAGCTGGCCGCTGTCGAGCCTGCGCCGGCGATTGGCGTCGTCTTCGATTACTCAGCCAGCGCGCTCAAGATCTGATGCGCGATCTTGATGCGCTCCGGGTTCGGGTAGTTTTTGTTTGCCAGGATCACAATGCCGATGTCCTTGGCGGGCACGAAGGCCACGTAGGCACCGAAACCTCCGGTCGATCCGGTTTTGTTGATCCATGCCGCGTCCGGGGCAGGCTGCTGCGGGTTCAGCCACTGGACCTTTTGCGCCTGCATGGTCATTTCCGTCGAGTTGCCGGTCAGTAAGGTGTCGAGGCTGACCGGGTAGTTATAGCGCTCCCATCCCAAACCTTGCGTCATGCCACCCACGGTGTAGTAACCGGCGTGAGTGAGGGCAATCGCCTGCTGCAACGGTTTTTCCAGCGCCATCGGTTTCAGGTTCGCTTCAACGTAACGCAGCAAGTCCGCGGCGCTGGTCTTCACGCCGTACGCTTCGGAATCCAGCGCACCCGGGGTGACCCTCACCGGTTTGTCATCCTTGCTGTAGCCCTGGGCATAAAGCCCCATCTGATCGGATGGCACGTGGAGGAACGTGTGCTGCAGCCCCAGTTTTGGCAACAGGGTTTTTTCCATCGCTTCATCGAACGGCTGGCCCATGCTTGTTGCCGCCAGGTAACCGAACAAGCCAAGGCTGGGGTTCGAATATTGACGATGGGTCCCGGCGGCATACACCGGCGTCCAGTGCTTGAAGTAACCGAGCATTTTGTCCTGATGATCGGCCTCTGGCGGGAATTGCAGCGGCAGACCGCCCGCCGTGTAGGTGCCGAGTTGCAACACGCTGATGGTGTCGAACGCACTGCCGCGTAGCTCAGGCCAAACCTGGCTGGCGTTGTCGGACAAGGACAATTTGCCACTGGCCACAGCGTAAGCGGCCAGGGTGGTGGCGAAGGTTTTACTCACCGAACCGATTTCAAACAGGGTGTCTTTGCTGACCGGTTTTTGGTCCGCTTTCGACGCTAGGCCGTAGTTAAAATAGTGCCGCTGTCCGTTCAGGGTGATGGCGACCGCCATCCCCGGGATATTCTGCTTCTGCATGACCGGTTCGATGGCGGCGTTAACCACGGCATTGAGTCGATCGTCGGATTCCGTTGCGGCAACACAGTGACTGGCACCGAAAAAAACTGCGAAAGCGCTGTAGGACGCAAGCCGTGCTAAAGGATGGTTGAACATGATGTGAACCACTTTCCATGAGTTGTCATTACATAAACCGCTACACTTCGAACGGCTTAAAGGCGCGGTCGGCAATAGGGCGGGCCAAATCTAGGCAAACGGTCGACCGCCGGCAATCGATGAAATTTCAGGTTAGCCATTAGAAAAATTTGGGAGTGGCCATGATTCGACCTCACCTGCCGCTGAATGCATTACGTGCCTTCGAGGCTTCCGCCCGCCATTTGAGTTTCACTCGGGCGGCGGTGGAGTTGTTTGTTACGCCGGCGGCGGTCAGCCATCAAGTCAAAAGCCTTGAGGCCCAGCTAAGCGTGACCCTGTTCAAACGCTTGCCCCGCGGGCTGATGCTGACCAGTGAAGGGGAAACCCTGCTGCCGGTTTTACGCGAATCGTTTGACCGCATTGCCGAGACGCTCGAACGCTTCGAGGGCGGCCATTTTCGCGAAGTGCTGACGGTGGGGGCCGTGGGAACGTTTGCGGTGGGCTGGCTGTTGCCGCGGCTGGCGGACTTTTCGTCGAAACATCCGTTCATAGATTTACGGCTGTCGACCAACAACAACCGAGTGGACGTAGCCGCTGAAGGACTGGATTACGCGATCCGTTTTGGCGCCGGCGCCTGGCACGGGATTGAGGCATTGCAGCTGATCGAGGCGCCGCTGTCGGTGTTGTGCGTTCCAGACATTGCGCAACAGCTGCGAACCCCGGCCGATCTGTTGCAGCAGACGCTGCTGCGTTCCTATCGCAGCGATGAGTGGCCCGACTGGTTTTTGGCCGCCGGGTTGCCGGCCAATACACCGCCACCTAAAAGCATCGTCTTCGACTCGTCGCTGGCGATGATGGAAGCCGCGCTGCAAGGGGCGGGCGTTGCCCTGGCGCCGCCGCTGATGTTTGGCCGGCAACTGGCGGCGGGCGCCATCGAGCAACCGTTCGCCATTGGCATCACCACCGGCAGCTACTGGCTGACCCGCTTGCAGTCTCGCCCGGAAACGTCCCCGATGACGGCGTTCAAGCAATGGCTATTGCAGGCGGCACAAGCACCTGTGACAGCGAGCCTGCTCGCGAATACATGAGCAAACCGCGCTTTTCGACGACAGGCGCGCAACAGAACCCAGCCGTTGCGCCGGGGTTTTCAATTAAGCGCAAGCGCACCGACATCACGCATCAGCAAACCAAATTGTAAATCCACCGCCTCCGGAATCGGCATATAGACGCTGTGCCCGTCCCCCGTCCCCCGGCGCCGTTCGCCGGTCAATTCGCCGACAAACTGCTGGCGTTCCGACACCGAACTGCCGTGAAGGTAGTTCTGGTACTCGTCATGCACATGCCGGCGCAGGAAACCTTCGGTGTACCCGCGCTGGGCCAGAGATTTTTCAGGGTACCGGCGGGGGCGAGCAGTTCGGGTGGGCGCAGAGTCATGGCGGCGTCGCTCGCAAAAGCGGCGAGGGTAATCGCGCGGTGCGCGGGCTTCATTGATCTGGATCTATGCTTGATGAACAAACGGATGGCACTCGGGCGAACCGTGGCGGACTAAGCATCACGGCGGCTGCTTAATTCGAGAGCGCGCGCCTCTGCGTACTGACATGGATCGGACATGAACGAAAAGACGCTACAGAACAAATCGCTGGTGGTTTTGCTGTTTTTGGTGACCCTGGCCTTCATCTGGATTTTGCTGCCGTTTTACGGTGCGGTGTTCTGGGCGGTGATCCTGGGGATCGTGTTCGCGCCCATGCAACGACGGATTCAGCTGAAGTTCGGCTGGCAGCGCAACGTGACTTCGCTATGCACCTTGAGCATTTGCCTGGTGATCGCGATTTTGCCCGTGATCATCATCAGTATCTTGCTGGTTCAGGAAGGGGCCACGCTTTACAAAAGTATGGACAGTGGCGAGTTGGACGTTGCGGCCTACGTTGCGCAGTTCAAACACAGCCTGCCGCCGTATTTCCAGCACTTGCTCGATCGTTTCGGCATGGGCGAACTGAACGGCCTGCGCGAGAAACTGGTCAAGAGTGCGATGACAGGCAGTCAGGCGCTGGCGACCCAGGCCGTCAGTGTTGGCCAGGGCACGTTTGATTTCATCGTCAGTTTTTTCATCATGTTGTATTTGCTGTTTTTCTTTCTGCGCGACGGTGCCGAACTGGCGCGCAAGGTTCGCGCGGCGGTGCCATTGCAGGAACACCAGAAGCGCCGGTTGCAGCTCAAATTCAATCGTGTGGTCAGGGCGACCGTGAAGGGCAACCTGCTGGTGGCTGTGACCCAGGGTGCACTGGGCGGCGGGATTTTCTGGTTCCTGGATATTCCGAGCGCGTTGCTCTGGGCGGTATTGATGGCGTTTTTGTCGCTGTTGCCTGCGGTGGGCGCCGGGATCGTCTGGGCCCCGGTGGCGGTGTATTTCCTGCTGACCGGGGCGATCTGGCAAGGCGTGGTGCTGGGGCTGTTCGGGGTGTTTGTCATCGGCCTGGTGGATAACGTCTTGCGCCCGATCCTGGTGGGCAAAGACACCAAGATGCCTGACTACCTGATCCTCATTTCCACGCTGGGCGGCATGGCAGTGTTCGGCCTCAACGGGTTTGTCATCGGCCCGCTGATCGCCGCGCTGTTCATGTCGAGCTGGGCGATCTTCAGCGAAACCAAACCGCGAGTGCAGCTGCCTTAAGCACTGAGTCGGCCGGCGCCGAGACGTTGCGACAGCGCCTGGGCGGCGGGCAGTGACGTCAATGGGCCGCTGATCGCCTCGCCGTCCCGCACCAGATACCAACAGGCGAGCAATCCCAGCTCTCTAAGGGGGGCGGGAACGGCGCTGCCGATAACGGACATGATTTGAACCTGGGACATAAGTACCTCCATCAATCTGTGGAGCTACCTTACGGACCCGGCGCTGGATCGAACAATCAACGCTTTCGATAGTCGTCATTGACGCCGACGAGTGTTGGGTTCAATCCACCACCAGATCCAGCATGTGGACCACTTCCTGCTCGTTGAGCAGGCCTTTGCGCACCAGGTTTTCCGCCAGCAGCGAGAGAAACTTGGCGCTGCGATGACCTTCCAGATGCTTGAGCTCGGTCAATGTGTTGTACACCTTGCTGGAGGTGCACAAGCCGAGATTGCGATGCGGGTTCTGCGTGGGCATGAGGCCGTCCTTGTTTTTATCAACCTGTTGTTTACGGACCGGTCCAAGCTTGCGGACCTGATATGGCAAAGATGTGACCGTTTTCTTCAATATGTGGAACGGCCATTCATCAATCATGCCGTGTTCAGTCGCAAGCACTGTCCCGACAGCGACCTTGACGACATTTATTCAGACTCGCGAAAGCAAAAAAGGCCCCGTCTTGCGACGGAGCCTGTCTTGTTTACAGCTGGGCGCTACTGTGGCGAGCCTCAGTAACGAGGCTGAATGTAGTAGCCCGGTGGCTGGTAGTAAACCGGTGGCGGTGGCGGTTGGTAATAAACCGGCGGTGGTGCGTAGACCGGCGGCTGGACATACACCGGTTGCTGGACGTAAACCGTGCGCGGGCCCGAGTTGTACACAGAACCCGCCACCACGGCACCTAACACAGCACCTACAGCGGCTGGTCCTACCCAACTGCTCCCGTGACCACCGCCCCAGCAGCAGCCACCGTGACCACCACCGTGATAATAGTAACCACCGGCTTGAGCCTGTCCGGCGACGGCTAACGCGCCGATCAGCAAAGCTAAGACAGGAAGTTTACGGATCATGATAATTCCTCGTTGTTCGGCCCGGCGCTTGAGTCTGCGATAGACCCAAGGATTGTCGCGGGGATACATCTAAGACAGCGCATTTTTGAAAATCAGCACAGCCGATAGGTAAATTTTGTGTAAGGTCTGTATCGGTTTCCTGACGGACCCGCGATACCTCGCGTACACAAGCCGTAATGATCGAACAGAGCAGATGGAATGGCTAATCCCGTCCATCCGAAAGTGCTATTGAAGGAGAAAGTTTCATGCAGATGAACCCCAACCGAGACACCCAACTGTGCATGTCGCTGTCCGGACGCCCCGGCAATTTTGGCTTGCGGTTTCATAATCATCTGTATGAACAACTGGGCCTGAATTTCTACTATAAGGCGTTCAGCAGCCAGGATTTGCCGGGTGCCGTCGGCGGGATTCGCGCGCTGGGCATTCGCGGGTGTGGCGTGTCGATGCCATTCAAGGAAGCCTGCATCGCTCTGGTTGACGAGCTAGATGCATCTGCCGCGGCGATTCAATCGATCAACACCATCGTCAACAGCAATGGCCATCTCAAGGCCTACAACACCGATTACATCGCCATCGCCCAGTTGCTGGAAACGCATCAGGTGCCAACGGCATCGACCTTTGCCCTGCGCGGCAGCGGTGGCATGGCCAAAGCGGTGGCCAGCGCGTTGCGCGATGGCGGCTACAAGAATGGCCTGATCATCGCCCGCAATGAACGCGCCGGGCGGGCGCTTGCCGAATCGCTGGGCTATCGCTGGCAAGCGGAACTGGGCACCGAGCGCCCGCAGATGCTGATCAACGTGACGCCGATCGGCATGAGCGGCGGAGCTGAGGCGGACCAACTGGCGTTCGACCTCGAAACCATCAAGGCTGCCGAGACTGTGTTCGATGTGGTGGCTATCCCCTCGGAAACACCGCTGATCGTGCGCGGTCGTGCCGAAGGCAAACGGGTGATCACCGGTCTGGAAGTGATCGCGATCCAGGCGCTGGAGCAGTTTGTGCTGTACACCGGCGTGCGGCCGACCGACGAGCAGTTTCGCAACGCTGTGGAATTTGCCCGAAGCTAGGAGGTGGTGTTCATGCATCCGCGCATTCTCAACCTGAATCAAGTCGACCTTGAGCCGCTGCCCGAAGCGCTGGCACCTACTGGCGACACGGCTGGCCGTTATCAGCAGCGCATGGCTCGTGTCGGTCAGCAACTGGGGGCGCAAAAGCTCGGGTATCGGTTGTACGTGCTGGAGCCGGGCATGCGCGGCAGTCCGTTTCACAGTCACCGGGTCAACGAGGAGATGTTTTACGTCGTGGCCGGTGAAGGCGAGGTCCGTCTAGGGGCCGAGCGTCATCCCATTCGGGCGGGCGACGTGATTGCCTGTCCGCCGGGCGGGCCGGAGGCGGCGCATCAAATCATCAATACCAGCGCCGCTGAACTGCGTTACCTGGCGGTGAGCACCCAGCAATCGCCGGAGATCTGCGAGTACCCGGATTCCGGAAAATACGCGGTGATGGATGATTTCAAGGTGGATGCCGAGGGCAATGCTTCGGGGTTTGTCGCCATTGCCCGGCCGGGCGACGGCGTCGATTACTGGGATGGCGAGTAGGCAAGACCCCGCTGAACCCCTGTGGGAGCGAGCTTGCTCGCGAAAGCGGCATCACATCCAACATAAATGTGCCAGACACACCGCATTCGCGAGCAAGCCCGCTCCCACATCTGCACGATATGGCCGGAAGCGAGCCATCCAGCGGCCAATCTGGAGTGTGGATGGTCCGGATTACTCGAGGTGGGCCAGTCGCTCTTCGAGTGCGGCGATCCGCGCTTCCAGCTCTTCGATGCGTTCAACAGACACACCGCCGCCGCCACGCTCCACCGGATTCTGCCGCGCCGCCAGAATCACCTCGATATCCGCCGGGTCACCCAGCGCGTGCATGTAGCGGTCTTCCCGCTGCCCGGCCTGACGTGGAATCAACAACGCCAATCCCCGCGCAATCAAGCGCTCCAGTTGATGGACCACCTGTTCCGCGTCTTCAAACTCATGCATGCGCCCGCTACGGGTCAGCAGTTCATTGACCGTCTGTGGGCCGCGCAAAAACAACAGCCCCGTCAGAATCACCTGCGCGGGCACCAGTTCCAGGGCTTTGTCGACTTTGTGTTCCCAGCGATCCGCGCGGCTGCCCATCACTAATTTGGTAAAGCCGCGACCTTCCAGCGCCCGCAGGCTTTGGCCGACCTGGCCCTGCGTCAGGTTCATCACCGGCTCGCGGCTGGTTTTCTGGTTGCAGGCAATCACCAGCGCATTAAGAGTCAGCGGGTAGGTTTCCGGGCTGGTGGCCTGTTTCTCGATCAGCGAGCCCAGAATGCGTATTTCCGTGCTGTTGAGCCGAGGCTCGCCAAAGGTCGTTTCTTGCTCAGTGCTCATCGCGCTTTTCCCTTTGCTGTCGAAGCATGCAGTCGAAGCCGCCTAGCCTAATCCTTGCTGGATAAAAGACAAGCCGCAGGAGCAGCGGGCATGGCTATAATCTGCCCCGACGTTTTTCCCTCCTGTTACCACACGAGACTGCCATGACCATTTCCCTGTACGACGCTTCGGTTCCTGTTTTCAAACAAATGCTCAACGCTCTGAGCGACGTTCTGAACAAAGCCGAAGCTCACGCCACCGCCAAGAACATCGACCCGAACGCGCTCCTGCAAGCCCGTCTGTACCCGGACATGTTCCCGCTGGTGCGTCAGGTGCAGATCGCTGTTGATTTCAGCAAAGGTGTATCCGCCCGCCTGGCCGAGATCGAAATACCGAAATACGACGACACCGAAACCACCTTCGCTGAACTGCAAGCGCTGATCGCCAAGGTTCTGGCCTTCATCGGCGAGATCAAGCCAGAGCAAATCAATGGCAAGGAAGGCATCGAAATCATCACCCGCCAGGGCACGCCGAAAGAGAAACGCTTTACTGGCCAGGCTTACCTGCTGACCTACGGCCTGCCGCAGTTCTTCTTCCACGTCACCACCGCCTACGCACTGTTGCGTCACAACGGCGTGGAAGTGGGCAAGCGCGATTTCATGGGCGCGTTCTAAACCGCCCACGCACAAAAAGCCCCCGCAACCTTGGGTTGCGGGGGCTTTTTGGTTTTTATCTTTGTCGGCGCACGGCTCGCCGGCAAGTCGTGCTCGATCGGTGTTACGCCATACGCCCAATCAACGAGATAAGCAGGTTCGTGCAACCCGGTCTGGAAACACTCTGTTAAGATTCGCCATCCTTTTTTCAAGTTTTGCCAGTGGGCCTTCGGGCTAGCACTGGTGTCGTCGTTTTCTGGAGTTCTGCATGCTGTTGCCCATTCTTCTGTTGTCGGCTGCCGGTTTCACCGTGCTAACCACAGAGTTCGTCATCGTCGGCCTGTTGCCGGCCATCGCCCGAGACCTGGAAGTCACCATTCCCCAAGCGGGTTTGCTGGTGACCTTGTTCGCCTTTACCGTCGCGGCTTTCGGCCCGTTCCTGACCGCGTATTTCGCGCGGTTCGAACGCCGCAAGCTGTTCATTTCGGTGCTGATCATGTTTGGCGTGGCCAACACCCTGGCGGCGTTGGCGCCAAACATCTGGGTGATGGCCTTCGCGCGGTTGATTCCGGCATTGGGCTTGCCGGTGTTCTGGGCGCTGGCCAGTGAAACCGCCGTGGACATCGTCGGGCCGGACTATGCCGGGCGCGCCATCGCCAAGATCGGCTTCGGCATTGTCTGCGCCACGGTGTTCGGCATTCCGGTGGGCACGCTGATTTCCGATGCGTTCGGCTGGCGCAGTGCGTTCGGCATTCTGGCGGTGATCGCGTTTGCCAAGGCGTTGTTGCTGTTTATCTACTTGCCGAAAACCAGCCTGCACCAGCATCAGGTGAGTTTCCGTTCGCAGTTCAAGATTCTGCGCAGCCCGCTGATGGTGGGGCATGTGGTGCTGTCAGTGGTGGTGTTCAGCGGCATGTTCACCGCTTATACCTACCTGGCAGATATTCTGGAGCGCCTCGCCGGCTTCAACGGCACCGTGGTCGGCTGGTGCCTGATGGGCTTCGGCGCCGTGGGCTTGATCGGCAATTCGCTGGGCGGCCGCGCGGTAGACCGTCATCCGTTGATCGCCTCGGTGATGTTTTGCGCGTTCATGATTGCCGGGCTGGTGGCGCTGGTGCCGAACATTCATTCGCCCCTCGGTCTGGCGGCAGCGCTGGGGATCTGGGGCGTGACGCAAGCGGCATTGTTCCTGGTCAGCCATGTGCGCTTGATGAAAGCCGCGCCCGAGGCGCCGGCCTTTGCCGCGTCGCTGAACATCGCCGGGGCCAACCTCGGGATTGGCCTGGGCGCGATGGTCGGCGGGCGGGTGATCGACAGCGTCGGCCTCGGAGGTCTGGGCTTCGCGGCGGCTGCGTTTATCCTCGCCTCGATCCTGTTGGCGATTGCGCTGATGACGTTCAAGCCTCGCGAACTCTGCGCCTGAGGCATCACAACTCGGTGAACAACTCGCGTCGGGCACCTTCGGTAATGGCGACAATGCCGGGGTGCTTGACCTTGCGTTCCACCGAGATGGCGTAGAACGACTCGGTCACCGCATCGGTCTGGCCAATCAACTGCACGCCGTATTGGCGTTTCACCTCATCGGCAATCACGCTCGGGCCGATGAAAATACCGCTGCCGGATTGGCCGAAAGCCTGCATCAACGCGCTGTCGTCGAACTCGCCGACGATGCGCGGCTGGATTTGCTGTTCGGCAAACCAGCGCTGCAAGCGACTGCGCACCACGGTTTCCGGCCCGGGAATCAGCAGCGGGGCGCCGTGCAGACAGCGCGGGAAGTCCTGACCGTACTGCGCCGCCAGCTCGGCGGTGGCAAAAAAACTGATCCCGCATTCCCCGAGCTTCTGGCTGTAGCCCTTGATGTCGAGGTGCGATGGCATTGGGCTGTCGGAGATCACCAGGTCCAGACGCTGTATCGCCAGATCGGCGAGCAGCCGTTCGAGTTTGTCCTCGCGGCAGGTGATGCGCAGCGGCTCGCTCAATTCCATGGTCGGTGCGATCAGGCGATAAACGATGGATTTGGGCACCACGTCCGCGACACCGACGCGGAACAGAATCTGCTGTTCGTTGGGTTGCGCGCGCAGCATCAGTTCCAGTTCGCCGCCCAACTGAAACATCTGCTCGGCGTAGGGCAACGTCTGGCGCCCGGCCTCGGTGAGCTCAAGTTGTCGACCGACACGCCGAAACAACTCAATACCATAGGTCTGTTCGAGCAGCGAGATCTGCCCGCTGATGGTCTGCGGTGTCAGGTTCAACTGCTCGCACGCGCGCACGATGCTGCCGGTCTTGGCGACGACCCAGAAGTAATGCAATTGCCGATAGTTGAGCATGACCACCTACAGTTCGTAAAAACCGAAGTATAACCGCCAAAAATACGAATTTTCCTGAAGTGTTTGCCTCAATAGAATGCCTCGCTATCAACGGGCCATCGTTTCGGCCGGTTTGTTCTATCGAGGAATGCATCATGAAGCTAAAAACCACGGCAGTGTTGATTGCGTCTTTACTGTTATTGGCCGGTTGCGACCAGGCCGAAAAAAGCGCTCAGCAATTGATGGGCAAGGCGGCGGAGAGCGCCAAACAGGCGATCGACGATACGCACAAAGCCGCCGAGCAAGCGATCAGCGATGCCACCGGCGGCCTGATCAGCAAGAAAGAACCATCGGATGAAGATAAAGAGAAAGCCAAGTCTTCTTCCCAGGAAATTTAAACCGTCTTAAAAAGAGTCAGGACTGACCCATGGAATACCTTTTAGAACTTGCTGCAAGCCCTACCGCCTGGGTCGCCCTGGCCACGCTGGTGGTCATGGAAATCGTGCTCGGCATCGATAACCTGATCTTCATCTCGATCCTCACCAACAAACTGCCAGAGCAGCATCGGCAGAAGGCACGGCGCATCGGTATCGGCATGGCGTTGATCCTGCGTCTGGCGTTGTTGAGCACTATCGCGTTCATCGTCCAGTTGACGGCGCCAGTGATCGAGATTCTCGGCCACGCGTTCTCCTGGAAGGACATGATCCTGATCGCCGGTGGCCTGTTCCTGCTCTGGAAGGCGACGACCGAGATCCATCACAGCATGGATCCGGCACCGGAAGATCCGAAGTCGGCGACCTCGACCGTCACCCTGGGGTTCGCGGCAGCGATTGGTCAGATCCTGATGCTGGACATGGTGTTTTCGATCGACAGCATCATTACCGCTGTCGGCATGACCGAGCATTTGCCGATCATGATCATCGCGGTGGTGGCGTCGGTGCTGGTGATGTTGCTGGCGGCTGATCCTCTGGCCAAGTTCATCAACGACAACCCGACGGTGGTGATGCTGGCGCTGGGCTTCCTGATCATGATCGGCATGACGCTGATCGCCGAAGGCTTCGGCGCCCACGTACCGAAAGGCTATGTGTATGCGGCCATGGCATTCTCGGCAACGATCGAGGGTTTGAACATGATGTCGCGGCGGGCCAAGCAGAAGCGCGTTGCTACTGAAGCTTAATCGCCGATAAACCAAACGGCCGCCTGCGCTCGAAAGAGCCCAGGCGGCCGTTTTTGTTGGTGCATCTGTAAAGTCAGTGCGCGGCGGCGTGGCGCCCGGCAGGTTTTTCGGTGTTTGCTTCAGGTGTCGATTCCAGTGGGTGGTGATGGCGACGGGTAATGCGCAGTACGCCCCACAACATGGCGGCGGCCACGGCCAGCCAGCCGGAAATCAGCATCACGATTGTCATTGTCAGGCTCATCAGTGCCTCCTCTTTGCCCTGCATCGGGCGCATTCGCTCTCTTTACTACCGACAGTCTAGTCGCTGCCATGTTTCAGGCTATTGACCAAAGGTCGTCTGTCCTCAACCACTTTGCTCTATCGAATGCACTCAACTGCGGCTTAAGGCTATACCGCCGTCGCGCGGCGCCCTATGATCGACGGCCAAGCCGGGAGCGCTTATACCCGGCGTCTGACCAAGAGAGTGATGATGTTGCGGGCAATTTCTCGAGTTCGAGCGTTGGTATTGGCCGTGGGCTGCGTTGCAGGCCTGGCGGGATGTGCGGGGAGCGTGGCGCCGGAAATCAAACGCCTGCCGGATCGTGTCGAACTCAGCGGCACGTTCTATCGCGGAAAAGACTTCCAGAGCGGGCCTCAGGTGCTGGCCAGCATGCTGGCGCAGCAAGGGGTGGTCATCACACCTGGGCTGCTGGAAAAACCGCTGAATTTGCCGGGCGCTGAAGCCCAGATGCAGCAAAACATGCAAAACCTCGCCCGTGAATACGGAATGGTCGTCTATCCGCTGGACGATAATTTGCCAGCCCTGCTGACACAGGTGGCGGCGGGTTTTCCGGTGATGGTGCGCTTCACTGAAGGCTCGGCGTTCTGGGCTGAGCCACGGTATGCGATTCTCGCCGGATACAACCGTCAAAAGCAGACTGTATTGCTGCGTGCAGGCATGAATCGTCGTGAGTTGATGAGCTTCAGCGCTTTTGAATCTTCGTTCAAGGATGCCGGCGGCTGGGCTGTATTGATCCAAAAACCGCATCAGATTCCCGCCAAGGTCGATCAGCAGCGCTGGCTGAAAGCGGCGAGTGATTTGGGGCAGGCCGGGCAGGAGCAAGCCGCCGCGCGGGCAAAACAGGCGCTGAACGCACAATAAGTTTCCGTTCGTCGTCTGCCGGGCACTGCCGAACCCGATAAGCCTCTTACGTACAAGGCCCGGATTTCTCCGGGCCATCTCCAGGGAGGCGCCCCATGGCACATTCAGCTACCCCTTCAACGGCGCCTGACGGTCCGCATTCATCCGAACATTCATCGGGCGACGAGTTGGGTTTCGATCCCGATTCGCCGGACCTCGCGGACCCTCAGGTGGACCCCATTGGCCCGGCCAAGGCGCCTCTTGACATCAAACCGGATGAGGACGGCACCAAGCCGGCCAAGCCTTACGACCCGCTAGCCAATCTCAAACCATAAGCTTTAGCGAGGTGCATATGTCTACCGATTCAAGTTTTGACGACCAACGTCCGGACAGTGTCCCTTCCACGCCGGAGGAGGGCATTGATCCGGTAATGGACCCGAACGATCCCTTGAGAGACCCCTTGGCGCGTCCCATGGTCGTGCCGACGGAGCATCGCCGGGATCCGAGCGCTGGCGATGGCATCTCGGACGACGACCAGATGCCGTTGCCCAACGATTGACTGTTATCGCAGACAAAAAAAGCCCCGAATCTTCGGGGCTTTGTTTTGTTGCCGCTGAATTATTTCGACGCTTCAACCACGCCGCTTTGACGATGCTTGAGGTTCTTCTCGGATTTGTATTGCAAGGCCACCGACGGGACGTCCGCACCCTTGCCGGTTTCGACCCAGCTACGAATACGGCTCGCATCGGCAAAGTGCGTGTATTTGCCAAACGCATCCAGAATCACCAGCGCCACGGGGCGATTGCCCATGCTGGTCACCAGCACCAGGCAGTGCCCCGCCTCATTGGTGAAGCCGGTTTTCGTCAGCCTGATGTCCCAGTTCGGCTTGCCGACCAAATGGTCGGTGTTGCGAAAGCCCAGGCTGTAGTTGGGTTTGCGGAACGAAACAGTCTTTTCCTTGGTGGTGCTGAGTTCGGTCAGGATCGGGTACTTGTGCGCGGCGATCAGCAACTTGCTCAGGTCGCGTGCCGTCGATACGTTGCGCGGGGAAAGACCGGTCGGTTCAACGTAGTGCGTACTGGTCATGCCCAGCGCCTTGGCTTTGGCGTTCATGGCCGCAATGAACGCAACATATCCGCCCGGGTAGTGATGCGCGAGGCTGGCGGCGGCGCGGTTTTCCGACGACATCAGGGCAATCAGCAGCATTTCCTTACGCGGCATTTCGCTGTTGAGCTTGACCCGGGAAAACACACCTTTCATCTCTGGCGTGTCGCTGATGTTGATGGAGATGTATTCCTCCATATTCTGTTTGGCTTCGACCACGACCAGTGCCGTCATCAATTTACTGACCGAAGCGATCGGCACCACCACGTCCGGGTTGCTGGCATAGATGACTTTATTGGTCTGCAGATCCATCAACAGGGCGCTGCCGGAAGCGATTTTCAGTTGTTTCGTGTCGCGCGGTGCCGCCGTGGTTTCAGCGGCAATGGCCAATGGCGTGATGAACGTCCCTGTAAATGCAAAAACCAGGCTCAGGATAGAAAGACGAATTTTCACGCTGGCGGACTCTTAAGGTGTGGATTAGCCGTTTTGTAACGGACTGTTTCTTAAAACCGACGCATTCTAGGAGTATGGCTGAAGAACTGTCGATAGTTGTTCAATCAACAGGTGAAAATCCTTTAAAACCCCTACAAAACAGCAGGTTTCCGGCGAATGGTCGTGTTATTTCTCCGGATAAAAAGAACCCCGCCATTGGCGGGGTTCTTTTGTTCGTTGCTTATGGCAACGGGTGGGCTCAGCTGTGCAACGTTTCTGCTGCGTACAGGGTGTTTTCCAGCAGGCAGGCACGGGTCATCGGACCCACGCCGCCTGGAACCGGCGTGATCCAGCTGGCGCGGGGCAGGGCGGTTTCATAGATCACATCGCCCACCAGCTTGCCGTCTTCCTGACGGTTGATGCCGACGTCGATCACAATCGCGCCTTCCTTGATCCACTCGCCTTTGACCAGGCCCGGCTTGCCGGCGGCCACCACCACCAGGTCGGCGCGACCGACGTGGCCGGCCAGATCCTTGGTGAAACGGTGGGTCACGGTCACGGTGCAACCGGCCAGTAACAACTCCATTGCCATCGGACGGCCAACAATGTTGGAGGCGCCGACCACGACCGCGTCCATCCCGTACAGATCAACGCCGGTGCTTTCCAGCAGCGTCATGATGCCTTTGGGTG
This sequence comes from Pseudomonas sp. NPDC086278, assembly GCF_050280905.1. Taxonomy (NCBI): domain Bacteria; kingdom Pseudomonadati; phylum Pseudomonadota; class Gammaproteobacteria; order Pseudomonadales; family Pseudomonadaceae; genus Pseudomonas; species Pseudomonas sp. NPDC086278. The sequence continues at coordinate 1,455 of NZ_JBNNWE010000002.1, read as the reverse complement.
TGCACGGGCGCAGCAGCGGGATACGCTGGGCCAGCCGGCCGACGTTATAAGGGTGGAAGCCGTCGACGTCCTTGTCCGGACGAATGCGTTCCAACAATTTGGAGGCGTCCAGGTGTTCAGGGAGAGGCAACTGGAGCAGCACGCCATCGATTGCCGGGTCTTCGTTCAGGCGATCAATCAGATCGGTCAACGCTTCTTGAGTGGTTTCGGAAGGCAGGTCATAAGCTTGGGAAATGAAGCCGACCTCTTCACAGTCTTTACGCTTGTGCGAGACATAAACCTGAGAGGCAGGATCGCTGCCGACCAGGATCACCGCCAGGCCGGGTGTGCGCAAGCCTTGCTCGCGACGCTCGGCAACTCGTTTGGCGATCTGCTGGCGCAGGCTGGCGGCGATCGATTTGCCGTCGATTAGTTGTGCAGTCATTGCGCGTGATTAACCATCGAGAGGGGAAAAAAAGAGAACGCATTCTCGCATGTCGTGCGGTGAGGGCAAAGGCGCTTGGTCTGCAAATTCCTCTAACCCCTTTAATTAAATGAATTTTTTTTAAAAAGGATTTGACGACCTTCGGGGGGCTCTATACTATTCGTCGCACTTGTCGGGCACAGCCTAGCACTGGTTGAGAAGGTCAAGCGGAATCACTGTTCTGCAAGACTGAAAAGCATTTAGTTTGTAGTCCTCCAAGAGTACAGATTAATAAGGCGCCCGTAGCTCAGCTGGATAGAGCATCCGCCTTCTAAGCGGATGGTCGCAGGTTCGAGTCCTGCCGGGTGCGCCATTAGGCAGCTTTGGCACAAGTAGCGCAATATGGTGGGCGTAGCTCAGTTGGTAGAGCACGGGATTGTGACTCCCGTTGTCGAGGGTTCGATCCCCTTCGTCCACCCCATATTTAAAAAGGCGCCAGATTAACAGTCTGGCGCCTTTGCTTTAACAGCTTCAATCCGCGGATGTGGTGGAATTGGTAGACACACTGGATTTAGGTTCCAGCGCCGCGAGGCGTAAGAGTTCGAGTCTCTTCATCCGCACCAAATAAAGCTTCATTCAGGCTGAATGGCCTGGCTGGGGTTCAACAGAGAAGTTATTTGGCTTCTTTGTGACGCAATATGGTGGGCGTAGCTCAGTTGGTAGAGCACGGGATTGTGACTCCCGTTGTCGTGGGTTCGATCCCCATCGTCCACCCCATATTTCGAAAGGCGCCAGATTTAACAGTCTGGCGCCTTTTTTGTTTCAGCGGTTTGAGTGTTCGGCGGCTGCAGGTTCTGGGTCGCAGGGGCAGGGCGCTTCGTCGTATTTATGTTTCTCGATGCTGCTGCGCTGCCCGCCGGCCTTGCTCGCAAGATCGGTTGTCAGGGAGATGATGGACAACCTCTTCGTCGCGACCTTCATCGGCTCACCGGCGATGAACCTGATCGAGGGGACACTGGAGCATGAGGGGGCGCTGTCGTTCGTGCGCACCG